>CALAXS010000123.1 GCA_937895305.1 uncultured bacterium | reverse complement strand
TATTTCTGGCGTGACCATGCACGGGCCTATGGTCGTCTGAAAGATCCTATGGATTGGGCGGATGAGAAGGTGGCGGGTACGAATCCATGTGCAGAGCAGAGCCTGGAGTCTTATGAGGTGTGTAACCTGGTGGAAACCTTCCCCAGTCGCCATGCGAGTTATGAAGAGTATGAGCGGACCCTGAAGTTTGCTTATCTTTATGCGAAGACGGTGACGTTGATTCCTACGCACAACTTCCGTACCAATGCGATTATGTTGCGTAACCGTCGTATTGGTTTGTCTCAGTCGGGTATCGTGGAAAGCTTTGAGCAGCATGGCCGTCGCGCACACTTTGAGTGGTGCGATAAAGGCTATGGATACATCTCGAAAATGGATAAGATTTACTCCTCTTGGCTTTGTATCCCCAAGAGTATTAAGAAGACCAGCGTGAAACCCAGTGGTACGGTATCGTTGTTGCCGGGTGTAACGCCGGGTATTCATTACGCGCATTCAGAATTTTATTTCCGTACGATTCGTATCGACCAGACGAGTAAGCTGCTGAAGCCGTTGCGTGCGTCGGGCTATCGCATTGAGAAGTCGGTCTATGGGGACAACACGTTTGTGGTGTACTTCCCGGTGCATGAGAAGCACTTCAGGCGGTCCAAGAATGATGTATCGGTTTGGGAGCAGGTGGAGAATGTGGCGCAGATGCAGTTTTACTGGGCGGATAATCAGGTGAGTGCGACGATTACGTTTACGCCGGAAGAAGCAAAAGATATTCCGTATATTCTGGAATTGCAGGAGTCCCGGTTGAAGTCCATCAGTTTCCTGCCCTTGACGGATCATGAATATGCGCAGGCACCGTATCAGGCGATTACGCAGGAAGCCTATGACCTTGCCGTGAGCAAGTTGAAGCCACTGGACTTTGCGTTGATAAATACGGATGAAGCGCAAGACCTCTTCTGTGACGGGGACAAGTGCGAAATCCGCATTCCGGAGCACACACCGGAACAGCAGGAAATGGAAGTGGAAGACACGCCGCAGGAAATCGAAGCAGACGCGGAAGCGGAAGAGGTCGAAGTGGACAGTGAAGCAGGTGCCACAGTCACCAAGTAGTCAGAAGCGTTATCGTAAATATATCCCCCTGTGGTCATTGATCATGGGGGATTTTTTTTACTACTATCCCCGGACTGAAGAATTGTTGTCATGCTGGAGCTATTGTTGCCTTTGTTCAGTCGTCTGGGCCACGCTAGATTGCCACGCCTCGTTTACACTCGGCTCGCAATGACGGGTGAGGTGAAGTTGTCGTTTAACTTTGCAGGTAGTCACAGATGAAATAAAATGAAGCGGTATTCTTTTTCCTCGTCATTCCCAACTTGATTGGGAATCCCCCCAACGGTATCCCTGCCTTCAGCCAAGGCGCATGCTTTCAGTTACACTATAAACTAAATATTTTGTTTTGTGGTCTTGACGCTTGGTGGTGAAGTGGGCATACTGTGCTTTTGAGTGTATCGGAATATTATTTGTTGAATTATTGGATTGGAAGGAACAGGGATATGCGGATGCGATTAATAGCGTTGGGCCTGGTGCTCATGATGTCGGGTGGTGCTTTTGCGGAGGGGCAGTGGTACAAGGGCGTGACCCATATCCACACGCTGTGGAGCGATGGCGATATGGCCCCGGAAATGGTGGTGGACTGGTACAAGACACGGGGCTATGATTTTGTATGCTTGTCGGAGCATAACCGCCTCCAGGAGGGGGAGAAGCTGGTTGCTATATCCGAGAAGAACAAGCTGACCCCGGAACACGTTGCCGCGATTGAGAAACGTTTTGGTGCGGACTGGGTGACGGTGAAGGAGGAGGACGGAAATCCGAAGATGCAGTTGAAGACCCATGTGGAAATGGGCGAATATTTTAATGAAGCCGGCAAGTTTCTCATGGTACCAGCAGAAGAAATGACGTCGATAAGCGGTGCGCCTCACGTGAATGTCATTAATCCTCGTGAACAGGTGCCCGGACGCTACGGTGACCCCGGTATGCTGCTGAACAAGTATATGGACGAGGTTCATGCGCAGAGCGAGAAGTATGGCGTGCCCATGATGACCCATGTGAACCACGTAAACTTCAGTGATGGGGTAAGCATCGAGCAGATGATGCAGGCCCGTCGCTTACAGTTTATGGAAATCTATAACGGCCACCCCAGCATCCGCTTTGAGGGGAGCGAGAAACTTGGTATGCCTGCGGAAGAACGCCATTGGGACGTGTTGCTGTCCATGCGTCTGCCCAAAGAGCCTGAGTTTATTCTCTATGGCATGTCCACCGATGATAGCCACAATTACCACAAATGGGCCGCACGGGAAAGTAATCCCGGTCGTGGCTGGGTGATGGTGCGCTCTGAAAAACTCGAAGAAAACGCGTTGGTGGAAGCCATGCAGCGTGGCGATTTTTATGGAACCACCGGGCTGTTGCTGGACGATGTGGTGGCGAATGATACATCGTATACGGTGGATATTGCGGAGGAGGCGGGTGTGTCGTACACCATTGAGTTCGTTGGTACCCGAACCGGTTTTGACACTTCCTCGACCGAGCCTACGGTAAAGCCCGAAGGTGGCACGCCTCGTCCGTCGCGGGTGTATAGTGATGACATCGGCGTCGTGCTGGCGACTGTGGAAGGCCCGGAAGCGACCTATACTTACAAAGGTGATGAGCTGTATGTGCGCGCGCGCATCATGAGTACCAAGCCCCAGGATAATCCCGTCGAGAAAGACGCAAAACAACGCGCCTGGACACAGCCCGTGCGCTTGGTGAAGTAGTAGCGCTACCAGTAATAAAGTAAGCTAAAGCCCACTGGTTCCCATATTGCATGCCGTGCTACGGCCTGTGCATGGGAATCTGGGCAGGGTTGTATTGTCTGCCGGGGCAGAGCCCCGGGGTATGCATTCCCACGCGGAGCATGGGAACGAGGGGGAATTCTAGTCCCATTGTCATTCCCGCGAAGGTGGGAATCTTCGGGTGTTCACTCCCGACTGTTGCGTCTGTAGCTATCATACGGAGGTCCCCGCCTTCGCGGGGAAGAGATAAACTACTTTAGCTCAAAGCCCGGCATGCAAGGCTCATTCAGCCCTTCGGGAAAAGCCTTGTCCTCAAACAGCCAATCCGCGTAATCCAGCAGGACGGTCATGTCTTCGGCGAGTTGGTCGTGTTTGCCGGGGCGGAAGTGCATGGCGTTGCGTTGGGGGAGGTTGTGGAAATCGAAAACGGGCTGGGCGGCCTGGTATACAGCTTGGGTACCGAGGATGTTGGCCCAGAAATCTTCGAGGGCGTCGGTGCTGAGGACGGCGCGGGGGGCGATGAGGGCGCGCATGAAGTGCTGGTCGAAGGGGAGATCGGGTTCTTTCCCTGCGAAGCGACGAAAGTCGTCGTGGAGCCAGTACTGGAAGCGCTTGGGGTGGGTGATGAGTTCGAGTGTTTCCGCGCCGTTGTTATAGACCTTGTACGCCGCTGCTCCGCCACAGCCGGACCCGTTGGGCACCACGAGTTCGAATCGGTCGTCGAGTACTCCCGCGAGGAGTGCGACTTTGCCCGTGCGGGAATGGCCCGTGATGACGATGCGGTCAGCGTCGAAGTGGGGGAGGGTGTGAAGGTAGTCGAGGACGCGGGAGGCCCCCCAGGCCCAGACCGCGAGACTGGCCCAGTCGTTTTCGGGGTAGGCCGCTTGTGCGGGACCGATGTCATGGCCCCCTTCAATGTCCGGATCGAGATCCTGGTGGTGATAGCAGGCGATAGCATAACCCCGCTGGTTGATGGTTTCGATGATGGGCGCACCGGGGCCAACGCGGACAATGAGCGGTACGGGGGCTTTGGTCTCTGCGGGTAGATAAAGGTCAACCGTGATAGGGATTTCCTGCTTGGGTCCTGTGCTGAGTTTCAGTTGCTGGTACCGGGTGTGCCCGTTGTTTTGGGATACGGGGTCGCTTGCTGAGACCAGCCGGGTCTCCGGGATTTCGGTGGGTGGATGACCATACTGGATGTCAAGGAGGGGGGCGAGCATCTCGGTGCGACGTTGTTGCCATTGCGCGGGGGTTGTGACCGGGGTGCTGTCGTTCAAGACCAGGGCGTCGGGCATAGGGTGATTGGTGGCGCCCTTGAGTACCTTGGGTGCAGCGAAGGCGGGGAGGCTGAGGAGGAGCGCAATGAGGATAGTGATGTGTTTCATAGTTGGTCCAGTATGGGTTTCTGGTGTAGGGTGTTCCAAGTAGTATTTTATCAAGGAAAAGGCGGGTTACACCAAGTTTTTTCGGGGTCATGCACAAAAAAGGGTGGGCTGTGCGTGGTGTGTAGTAGGGAGTGCAGTACAGCGAGAATGGGAGTCTTGTGCGGAAGGAAGAAGTAGCATATTTGCAGGAGCTTTACGAGGTGCATCGCCTTGCGTTGTTCAGCTATGCCTTGTCACGAACCGGGCATAGGGAAACGGCGGAGGATGTGGTGCATGGGGCTTTTGCACAGGTACTGAAGAAGCAGCGTCTGCCGAAGGAGGTGCTGCCCTACCTCTATCGGTGTATCCGAAATGGGGCGGTGGATGGCCATCGTCGGGCAGCGTTGCGCAAGGAGAAGGATGCGCTGTTTGCTGCGCCGAATGGGGCGACATCGCCGGAGGTGGTGGCCCGGTTCAAGGAGTTGGAGGATGCGTTGGGTGTGCTGGAGTCGGATGAGGGAGAGGCCATTGTGCTGAAATTATATGGTGGATTAACGTTTAAAGAGATTGCGGTGGTGAAGGGGAAGTCGGTGAATACGGTCGCGTCGTGGTATCGACGTGGGCTGGAAAAACTGCGGAAGCATTTGGGAGAAGATTCGGATGCGTGATATTGAAAAAGAATTGAAGGCACAGGTGCGGACGGTGCCGTCGGAGCAGATGGACCGGAAGATGGACGCCCTGTTTGCTGCGGCAGCGATTCAGCCGGAGCCTTTGTGGCGACGGCCTGTAGCGGTCTGGCAATGCATGGCCCTGTGTATGGTCTGCGTGGGCGCGACCCTGTGGGGTAGTGGTGTGTACCTTGATGAAGCGGAAGTCCCCAAGGAGACGGTGATTCGCGAGGTGGTTTATGTGGTGCCGGAAGGCTACGAGAAAGCACGACCGCAATATACACGTATGGATGTTGGGTATCCCTATGGATCGCATCCGCCGAAGGTAGTCGTGACCAAAAGTAATCGGGAGGTTATCAAAGATGGCGCAATTTAGGTTACTTGGCTGGATAGTTGTGGTGGTCGCAATTTGTGGTGGAGGTGTGGCGGAGGATGGGGCAGGTGCGCCCACCGAAGAGGAGGTGCTTTATAACCTGGATGCAAAGGTGTATTTGTTGCGCACGGATTGGTCCCCGGAAAAGCATCAGGGTATGTACTTATTTAGTGAACACGGAACCGCCCGTGGTCCCTATCGATTATATGACCAATATGGAGAAATCGAAATAAAAGAACGCATATATACGGGTGGTAGTAATGGTGAAGAGGAGTTTGTAGAACATCTTGTCGTGCCCTACTTTGAATCGAAAATGCTGGGCGTATCCGATAGTGTTCAGATTGAGAGCACAGAATCCATACCCTATTTGACAGCGCGGGTAGATGGGTTGTTTACACTACACCAAGTGGATGGTGGCGCAAGCGTGAAGTTGGGTTTTGAATTGGGTGAAGGGAATCGACCGGGTTTTATTAGTCTGAAATTGAATCTGAATGTTTCCAGTGTAATGGAAAGGCAGCCTGTACCAGGACTGGATTTGCCTGTGGGGATGCCGAAATTGAAGCAGCATGTTTCGATGGGTAGCTTTATGGTTGGTCTTGGAGAATGGGTGGGTTTGGTGGTTCCGCCCTATACAGAT
>CALAXS010000122.1 GCA_937895305.1 uncultured bacterium | reverse complement strand
CACAAGAGAATGCGCAGACCCACACCTTGAGTTCGCCAAATCAATACGCTACCTAGTCGTTTCCGCTACCGATGACGCGATAAATGATCGCGCCAAGGACTGCACCCACAATAGGTGCAACCCAAAACAGCCAGAGCTGACCCACGGCCCAATCCCCCACATAGAGTGCTACGCCTGTACTTCGTGCAGGATTAACCGACGTATTGGTCACCGGAATACTGATGAGGTGAATCAGGGTCAGGCCAAGACCAATCGCAATAGGGGCCACTCCCGCTGGTGCCCGGTCATCGGTTGCGCCCATAATAATGAGCAAGAACATCATGGTCATGACCACTTCACAAACCAGGGCCGCCAGCATGGTGTAACCGCCGGGAGAATGTTCGCCAAAGCCATTGGACGCGAATCCCGCTGCCACATCAAAGCCCGCCTGACCACTGGCAATAATATAAAGCACCCCACCAGCCGCGATAGCACCCACGACCTGTGCGATAATGTAAGGCACCAGCTGCCCCGCCGGGAAACGCCCGCCTGCACAAAGCCCAATGGACACTGCCGGATTGAGATGACACCCAGAGATATGGCCAATCGCATAGGCCATGGTGAGTACCGTCAGCCCAAACGCCAGTGACACGCCCAACAGTCCGATACCGACTTCCGGAAATGCAGCAGCCAACACCGCACTACCACAGCCCCCCAACACCAACCAAAAGGTCCCGATAAATTCTGCCATATACTTTTGCATGTCACACTCCTGCTTTTTTGTCAACAACCTATTTATTATTACATCCAAACTTTATCGTACCTTAATAGCATGACCCAAATCTTCAAAAATGACAAGCCTTGAATAATCTAACATTGCAAAATAAACTTCGGCCTTATACCATGCAATGAAATCAGGCTCACGCAGGAGAACGTCCCATGAACAATACATCACGCAGAGAGTTTATTGGCATGGCAGGTGCCGGACTGGTACTGGCCCGTACAGGCATCGCTAAAGCCGTACCCAGCGAGCGAGTGCACCATGCCGTGATTGGCGGTGGCGGTCAGGGCTGCGCACACGTGAGCAACTATGATAAATTTCCAGACTGCGATGTAGTGGCCGTCTGTGATGTCGATCCCAAACGCCGGGAGAAGATGAAGCAACTGGCACCAAACGCGCGTGTGGAATCGAATTTCCGCCGCATCCTGGAAGACCCGACCATCGACTCCGTTAGTATCGCCACACCCGACCATTGGCACACCCCCATGGCGCTACACGCGCTCCAGGCCGGAAAGCACGTCTATGTGGAAAAACCCTGCGCCCACAATGTCCATGAATGCCAGATACTCCTCAAGGCCGCAGAACACTATGGCAAGTGCGTGCAACACGGCACCCAGTCCCGCAGCAGTCAGGGCATTATCGATGCCATTGCATACCTGCAATCCGGCGCACTGGGCAAGGTCCGTCTGGCCAAGGCCATCAACCATCAGATGCGCGGCCCCATCGGTCGGGCACCCGTCACTGACCCGCCACCCGGCGTCGATTATGATATGTGGTCAGGTCCCGCTCCCCTCCACCCTTTCACTACAAACCGTTGGCACTACAACTGGCACTGGTTCTGGGACTATGGCGGCGGCGACATGGTGAACGACGGTATCCACCAGGTAGACATCGCACGCTGGGGCCTCGATGTGGGACTGCCCAATGCCGTCCAGGGCGCAGGTGCCCAGCTCTACTATGACGACGACCACGAAACACCCGACACCCAGAACATCACCTTCGTCTATGACGACTGCCAATTGATTTATGAAATGCGCCTCTGGACACGATACAAGCTGGAAGGCCATGACAATGGTGTGGTCTTCTACTGCGACAATGGCCGCCTTGAAATAGGGCGAGAGGGTTGCTTTGCAAAAATCATCGGGGAGAAAACACAAAAGGTCGGTGGCGGTCAAGACCTCGCAGCGAATTTCCACAACTTCATCGAAGGCGTCAAAGCCAACGACCCGGACCACCTCCTTGCGCCCGTTCGCGAAGGGGCCATCTCCTCCGCCTTGTGTCATTATGGAAACATCGTCACCCGCGTAGGCCGGGGTCAAACCCTGGTACCCGGTGCCTGGAACTTCCAAAACGACGACGAAGCCAATGCACTCCTCAAACGTACCTATCGAAAGGGCTACGAATTACCGGAAATCTGATACGTTTCAATCCACATTGTCATTCCCGCGGCGGGTATTGCAAGCCGAGCTTCGGTCTCCGCGCTTTACCCTCCCAACTCAGGTCGGGACCAATGACACCTCAAGCCCGCTACCATCGTCATTCCTGTAGATGTTCACTATTTCGGTGACAAAATCGATGCAACTGAATAATGCTCCAATTGTTGTTACCGCGAAACGGGAAATATAAATCATCGTCCCCGTGCAGACGGGGACCTCCACATCCACCCTCCAAATATACCAGTCGGTAGCTACCAATCGGGGATTCCCGCCTTCGCGGGAAATATATATTAGCATCGTCTCTGTGTATACGGGGACCTGCGATCTGGAAATAATTTTGTCACCGAAATAGTGAACACTTACAATTCCCAAAAAAACATCCAGTCAGTCAAATCGCTATTTTACCGCACTCAAGTTCAATCGTTGTGACGCATCCAGTGGCGACACCTCAACCGTCGCATGAATAGGCGCGGATTGCTCCGCACCAGAACGCAGGACCAAGGCATAGTACTGCGCACCAGCCTGCGTTGCAGCCTCCACATGCTGAAAGCCCTTGGTCTCCGTGAGTAGTGTTTCAGGGCCAGGCACAAACTGCGGCGATGCACCCCGATGAATCTCACCCACCAACCCAATGGTTCGTGCTGAACGCTCCCAGGCCAACCGTACTGTGCCATCTTCCTGGCTTCGTGCTTCGAGAACGGGCAACGGCGCAGGCAGTTCTGGCGCGATAAATTGACGACTATGCCCCGCAATAATGGTAGCACCCGGCATATCTACGCGAGGCTTCGTCAGCGCCTCTTCACGCCCCCGCTGAATCCACTTGAGCATAGTCTGGTACTGTTTGTTTTCCTTATTCTCAAAGGGCGTAACCACCTCAGCTATACCCATTGACTTTGCGGGTTGCGTACCCTGTTTGATGAACTCTTCGACGGGCAATACGCCATGGGCATAATCCCCTGTCACCAACAAACGGATACGACGATGACGCGGATCCACCTTGCGCGCCTGACACAGACCCAGCCCACCCGCGTTCTTCGCCAAGGGTGCACGTAAGATTCGGCTGGACTCAGGATCCTTATAATTAAACCAATCATTTTCAAACTGGACTACCTTTTCACTTTCATGACATTCCGTGCAACCCGCCTTACCCATTTCACGAATCAGGTATTCCTTCGTCTTGGGCCATTGCGGTATATCACAACCATGCTCCGTATAATCCCACGTCCCGTGATAAAGACCATTCGTATCAATCCACGCCATAATCAGATCTCGTTCCTTACGGCTCAAGTCGGGAATGTATCCGTCATGACCATTCACCAGGATCTCTGCCAACGGCGCATTGCCCGAACCATGGGTCCGTGGCGCGAAAATCTGCGCCGACCAATGTGCCGTACCGTTCATACAATCGATACCCGAAATCAGCGTAGCCGTCATCTGCGAATCACGACGGCTCACCAGATTTTCATAACTGATATTGAAATGCTCCGTCCAGCCACCCGAAAGGTCCAGACCGCCTGCAAAACCCTTTTCACCACCATGACAGGACACACAATGGGTATCAAAAACGGGCTGTACCATGGTGGGATAATCGATGTGTCCGCTCCCCCACGATTCGTCTTGCAACTTCAATGCACCTTGCGTATGGGCCTGACGCTGCCCCAGGTTGGGCGGGGTGTCAAAGCGATTTTCATGGCAACCGATACAGGAACGAGTAGTGCCGGGGACGGCCTGCACAAAGGTACGCATACTATGAATCAGTCGACCTTCGGCGTCGAGGGCCTGGAAATACACAGCCCGACCGGAGGGTACCTCAAAATGCACCGACCCATCCGGATTCACGGGCACAATACCCAGATAATTCTTCACACTGAACGCCAGCGCGGCACTGAGTAGGAATTGCTGGTTGTAGGCGCTTCCGATGGTTGCACTGGCTCTGGATGTTTCCTCGATAACGCGCAGCCATTTTACGTCACCCCGCTCTACAGTGGGCATACCCTGATAAATATCCTGCACGAAGAAGGTGCCTGTTTTTTTGTCCTCTTTCGCGAGATAGTTGTCCAGCTTGTTCGGTTCGGTGCGGGGCTTCACCAGAATGGGTGAATGGGCACAGATGTCAGCATCTTTGAAGATCACCTCACGATTACCCTCACGGTCCATCATCATGATGGCGTTTCGCTCAAAGCTCTTGGGGCGACCACTCAGCAACAGCACATCCTTGGACAGGGGCCAGGGTTCACAGGAATCCCCCAGATCGTGGGTAGGGTCTTCGGGATGGTCAAAATTGGTAATGGCCTCCGCCCCATTCTTCGTGTACCGCGTATCGATAATGCCTACCGAACCACGGGGCGCACCGTTGTGACGCGTGAGGGATGCCGCGATGAGATACGGTGCACCGGGCACAGGTCGCGCATCCAGCAAGGCCTCTGGGCGTACCATATTATTCGCAAAGAGTGCCGATTCATTACGACCATCCGGGAAAACCGTCCACAGGCTCTGCTGCGTGAGCGCCGTCTTGTCCACGTACTCCCAACGTCCATAGAGAATACGCCCATCGGGCAGCACACAAGGATCAAATTCGTTGACGTTGTTGACGGAGATAGGTTTTAGGTTACTGCCATCGGCATCCATCACATGCAGAATATCCACCCCCGTATTATTACAAGGCACCAGGCCATTGGGCCGGGTCGTCGTCAATATAATACGACCATCCGGCAAGTACGCTGGAGACACATCATGCTGCACAGAAAACCGTCCATTACACAATTCTTCACAGGCAGAAGCATCGGTAATCTGTTTCAGCCCCGTACCGTCCACACCAATCTCGTAAATGCTCGTAGCCCCGAACTCTTCGCCCTTGAAGCAAAACAACACCCGCGTGCCATCCCAGGACAAGTCCGGATCACTATAGACCCCCTCCCCCAGCGTCTCCGCAGTCGTCGCATCAATGACAGGGCGTATCACCTGTTTCGATTGCTTCTCCCACGGATTCTCTATGACATAAATACCCCCACCCGGCCCCCACTTATAATAGGTGTCATAGATATGGATACCCAGATAAGAGTGGCGCTTCGTAAACAGCAATGGCGCGTCCAACTGACTACGCAGCGATGCCTCCCCACCACCTCGATCCGCATCAACCCATGGCATGCAGCCAAAAATGAACACAGCCACAAGCAATACACCCATAAAACGCAATTGAATCTTCATGAGATTCCCCCGTCTGACTTTTTGGTTACCAGTCCCTGAGCCTTCCCCGCTCACAGACCTTTCATGCTCTCCAGTTTACCACAATTTATGGCTAATATTCTGTAATTAAATCTATATTACCGGATGATTTGCGCTGCCCCTGAATAAAGGCTTATAGTGATTCCGTCGCTGTTTTTGGGAGAAACCGGGGAGGGTAAAACCACATGTCCGCAGAAATGAACATGGAATCACAAGGGGGCTTTTCGCTCTATCTCTTCTGGAGCGCCCTTATTGCAGCACTGGGAGGACTCCTCTTTGGCTTCGACACCGCAGTCATATCCGGCACGACCAAGGCCCTGACGGAAGTCTATGGACTCAACGAGGGATGGCTCGGCTTTACCGTATCCAGCGCCCTCATCGGCACCATCATCGGTTCCCTCATCGCAGGTAAACCCGCCGACGCTTATGGCCGTCGCGCCTGCCTATTTATTCTGGCCATCTTCTATTTCGTTTCCGCAGTGGGCAGTGCCCTCGCCTGGGACTGGTACTCCTTTATTGCCTTCCGCTTTATCGGTGGTATCGGTGTGGGTGGCGCTTCCGTCATCTCCCCCCTCTACATCGCCGAAATCTCCCCCGCTAAATACCGTGGTCGACTCGTGGCCCTGGCCCAGTTCAACATCGTCTTCGGCATCCTCCTCGCCTTCTTCTCCAATTACCTCGTCTCGACCTTGAACCTTGGCGATGTAACCTGGCGCTGGATGTTCGGCATCGAAGCCTTCCCTGCTTTGGCTTTCTTCTTCCTCCTCTTTATGACCCCACGCAGCCCCCGCTGGCTTATGGGCAAACAACGGGTCAACGAAGCCCGCGCTATCCTCCAAAAACTCACGGGTAACGCGAGTACAGTGGAAAGCGAAATTACCGCTATCCAGGAATCCCTCGACCTGGAACACCATCAGGTCAACGAACCCTTTTTCCGCGCAGCCTATTCCAAGCCCATCATGCTCGCCATCGCCATCGCCATGTTCAACCAACTCTCCGGCATCAACGCACTCATGTACTACGCGCCCCACATCTTCAAAATGGCTGGCGCGGGTGAAGATTCTTCCATGCTCCAAACCGTCGCCGTGGGCGGCACCAACCTCCTCTTCACCATGGCTGCACTACTCATCATCGACCACTTCGGCCGCAAGAAACTCATGATTGTCGGTTCCATCGGCTACATCCTCAGCCTGAGCACCGTCGCCTGGGCCTTCTACACCTACGGCGATGAATTTGACAGCACAGGCAGCACCATCGTTCTCATCGGCTTGCTCGCTTTTATCGCGTCACACGCATTCGGACAAGGCGCCGTTATCTGGGTCTTCATTGGCGAAGTCTTCCCCAATCGCGTCCGCGCACGCGGACAAGCCCTCGGCAGTTTCACCCACTGGGTCATGGCCGCCGCCATTTCCTGGACCTTCCCCATGATCGCAGCCTGGTCTGGTGCACACATCTTTGCATTCTATGCAGGCATGATGGTCCTGCAACTAATCTGGGTCATTAAATACATGCCGGAAACCAAGGGAATATCGCTCGAAGCGATGCAAAAAGAACTTGGAATCGATTAAACGCAGGGAATTGATGTCCTGATTATAATTAAAACAAAAATCCTCGTTCCCAAGCTCTGCTTGGGAATGCATACACCGAGGCTCTGCCTCGGAAAA
>CALAXS010000121.1 GCA_937895305.1 uncultured bacterium | reverse complement strand
TCATGATTCTGTTCCTTTATGCTTAAAGTTCTTTGATTCTAATATTGCGGAAACACACATAGTCATTGTGGTCCTGGAGACCGATGAAGCCCCGCTGGTTACGGTAGGCCAGGTCTTCATGCTCTGTCAGGTCGTAATCGTGAATCACTACGTCGTTCAGGATAGCCTTTATATGCATGCCTTTCAAGGTGATTTCAAGGGCATTCCACTCGCCACCCGGATTGGAAGGGTTGGCATCGGCAGCGTGCTGCATATAGAGCGCACCCGTCTGGTCTTCCCCGGGGGGGATACCATGGTCACCACGAAGCTGGAATTCCATGCCGATATACGATTGGCGACAGTCACGGGGTGCGCGCAGGAAGATGCCGCTATTGCCCCCGCTAAGGATTTTGTATTCAATGCGCAGGGTAAAGTCGCCATAGCGCTTGGCAGAGAGGAGGGCCGTTCCGCCTTCTTCACGCCATTGGATGAAGCCGTAGGGGTCTACATTGAAACCGTTTTCATTATCGCCGTGGTAGCGCCAGCCGCTGAGGTCTTTTCCGTTAAAGATGGGCACAAAGCCTTCTGCCTGTTCTGCCTTGCTGAGGATAGCCGGGTCATGATTCCAGGTTTCCTTCTCCGACGGATGCATCAATGCATTGTCCAGCGCAGTGTAGGACTCCGGGCTGCCATCCAGGAGGAAATGCGCTTCTGCATCATCACGGCCGACAACATGATCGGCATAGAGCGATGCCGTGTCTGGCGTGTCGCCCGGTGCGTCTTTCGACAGACGTAAGTCACCATTACGTGGCGAAACCACCATGCAGCGGGGTGCTTTAGACTTGAACATATCGGTTAAATCCCCAGCATTAGGCCCATCAATGAGATAGAGTACCCGCGGCTCATTGCGCAACCGCTTTGCCGCAGCCTTGATAGCATTTCTCCGCCAGGTCGGGTCGGTGCTGTTGCCCAGCACATTCACCATGACCCGCATTCCTTGCGTATCCGCACGGTCATAGATGGTCCGTACCGTCCGCAATGCAGTTGCTGACACATGGGAACCGTCCTCAGAGATTTCAGTCAGGTCAAAGCAGATGGTGTTGGCACCCACACTGGCAATCTTCGCCATGGCTGGAAGCATGGTTTCATTGCTGCCACCGCCCTGGCCAGCATCCGGTGCATAGATGGCATGGATTTCTGCAGTGTCCTCGCCCCGCATCAACACGCCGTCCAGGACATGGAATTCCTTTTCACCAATGGCGGCTGCAGGTACAGTGCACGCCAGTCCCAGCAGGACGGCGAAGGTCAGGGCCAGGGTGGCGCGGAAAAAATACGTGGTCATTATGGTGTACTCCCCATGGTCTGGTTAAAAAAACATCCTTCATACTCTATCAAAAAAACCACGAAAACGCACCTATGGTAACGTGTGGGGTATGCGGATGAATCAAGGCTACTCTGAATGCAGCAAAGCACCACAATGGCGGCAGAATTTGGCATCGTCCTCGTGTTGACTTGCCTTACAGGTGCTGCATTGGTGGTCCTGCCGGGGTGTCTTGCTGGCCTGGGCTATCTCTGCGGTGACAATCCCCGTGGGCACGGCAATGATGCCGTAGCCCATAATCATGATAATAGCAGCAATAAACTGGCCGAAGGGCGTTTGTGGTCGAAGTTCACCATAGCCTACCGTGGTCAGTGTGACGATGGCCCAGTAGATGCCTTTGGGTATACTGGTAAAGCCGTACTTTTCACCTTCAATGACATACATGAAAGAGCCGAATATGGTGGCTATGGTCAGTACCGCGAAGAGAAAGACCAGTATCTTCCGACGACTGGCCCAGAGTGCCTCTAACAGCAAGTTGGATTCGCCCACATAGGTCGTGATTTTCAGGATTCTGAATATGCGCAATACCCGCAGGAAACGAATCACGGTG
>CALAXS010000120.1 GCA_937895305.1 uncultured bacterium | reverse complement strand
CGTTGCACAAATAGAAGAATTCACAGGTCTCCGTGTTAAATCTGTGCTCTGCCACTACGACGACATTCAGCTTGCTGTAGAGCACTACTATCGGGAAACCAAAACCGACAATGCCGATTTGGCCAGCTTCAATCTGCCCACCGCTATGGTCAAAGAGAAACGCCTTGACCTCAGCGATAAAATTCATCAGGTCAACGATCTCCCCGCATCCAAAACCCATCTCAATCACCTGGAGACCCTGACCAATGATAAATCTTCCTCACCCCAAGATTTAGTATTGGCCATAAGTGCAGACCCTGTCATCACCGCCTACGTACTGCGCATAGCCAATAGCCCAGCCTTCACCATGCCCGGTGACGTCGATAGTGTGGCACTTGCACTGACCCTGATTGACCGTGCCGGTCTGCAGCACGTCATTGAACACTGCAAAGAAAATCTTCATGATGATCCCCTGCAACAGCAGTGGTCTGAACAAGCACGTAAAGCCAGCATCGTCGCCACAGCGATGGCAAGTAACAATCAGCGTATCGGCAGAAGCGTTGCACACTCCATCGGCATCCTCGCTGAGCTCGGACGCTTTATCCTTCTCGACCTTGCTCCCCAAGACTACAAATCTATTGACCCCAAGCTCCACGGCGCCGACCTCCTGGATACCGAGCGTCGACTGCTGGCCGTTACCCATGTGGAAGCATCAGCAGCACTTGTAGCACGATGGCGTTTTCCCGACACCCTCAGCGATGCCTTAAAAAATGGTGCCCAACCTGGCGACGCTGGTGAACTCCAGGCCCTCGCTGCACTGGCAGGACTCACACCTTCCCTGGCCCAGGATCCAGCAGAATGTAATCTGCAAAAATACCAGGACCACCTGAAAATTCTTGGGTTAAGCGAAAACAAAGCCCGTAACATTACTCAGGAAGCCCTTAAAAACACCTGAGACTCGCTCTGGCAAAGGAATGCCCATGTCCATCGAAGAAGCCACAGCTTTCATACAGCACGTGCGCACACATACAACACTCCAGGAAACCATACAAAAACTCACTGGAAGAGATGTGCTTGAGAAGATGTCACACATCGGGGCTATAGAAGGCTACGCCTTCAGCCAGGAAGAATACCGCGAAGCGATTGTCCTGGATGCCGATGGTGGCTTATCCGAAGAAGCCATAATGGAAACCATGGCCGAAATGAATATGAAGCCCAAAGAAGAATTGGCCACGGAAGAGTAAAACTAATCACCCTTGAAATATCGGGCCAGGAGTGGGGGACACCCGTTACATGCATTCTGGTTCGGCGAACCCAGATTCGCAATTTCATGGGGTAGATTTGTATCACTCAAAATCTCACTCAGACGACCTGCAAATGCCGTCCCTAGACAATGATCCACATGTCCCTCCACCTTCCCGCACGTATAAAGCACCCCTTGCGCATTCACAAATACCATGCGAACCGGAAACGAGCAGCATCCCGAACCTGCCTTCAAATCCACATCCCCATCCGCCACCCTGAAACCCTCATCCGCCAAATCAGAAACCTGCTCCAATACATCCTTACGCACATAAATCCGGGTCTGTGCCGGATTCAATCTTCGAAACTGCGCCAAATCATCGCCCGATATACTATCCCCATTGGTATATATCCCGACATCCATTCCATGCGTACACTGGGCCCAACTGCAAATCTCCCACCAATCCTTATGCGATGACAACGATGTAAGTACACTCACCATCATATTCTGCACCCCACCAGAAGCAGCCTCATCAATGATGCTTAGCCATTCATCCAGCGAAAGATCATGGCCCCCTTCTCCGGCACCCTGGCCAATCCCAGTCTCCGTCACATGCAACCAAAGATATGAAATATCCTCGCCATGCACCCCTTCCGTACAACAACACGACAAGGCCTCCTGCACACGACGCGGTAGCGCAAATGGATCAGGATTCGTTAATCGCTCAGAAACTTCTTCTTCTGGTTTCACTATGTCATTTCCCTCATTGTGCCAGCCCGTAACCGTGCCACCCGTCCTTCACACATACTACCTTCTTTGTCCCTCTAACTGAAATAAACAGTCACTTTCCCCAATCTATTTCAATGAATGTAAATAAATTTCTCC
>CALAXS010000119.1 GCA_937895305.1 uncultured bacterium | reverse complement strand
GACAAGCACCCTGCAATGTGTTACCGTAACCTGACTGATCTATAGAGTATTTCTGCGACCCCTGGAGTATAAAAATCGTGCGTAATGTCCCAATCTTGCTTTCATGCCTTATGGTGGTCCTCACATTTGCCTCAAGCGGATGTCTGGATTTAACCAAAAATTCCAGCAATACGGCAGAACCGCCCAAGGCTGAGCCCCCCAAGCCCATGACGCGAGACGAAATCTATGGGGAATTAAAAACCATCATATCGCCATATCGACGGGCTATTCTGGGGCAAAGCGGCCTTAACGATACTATACAAAAATCTATTATTACTGAGTTGCGCGATGTGCAACTGAAACATGCACACAATCCTGAAGGAGCGGCAGCACTTCGCGACATTGCGGATGATTTGGTCAAGTATGCCCAGGAGGCCAAGGAAATAGAACGGTGGAAACTGGTCAAAGGCTGTGTCGATGCCCATGCCTTACTCAATATGGAAAGCCACCTCCTTAATCGGCTGGACGCTCGCGCTGAGGAGATCATGGCGAGTCCAGCGGTAAAGGTCCGTGGCTACATGGAGGATCTTACGAGTAAGGACTTCTTTGTCTTCCTTGAAATCAGGGATCGGAAAACTGGTGAAATCGATACCATCAGTGTTCAGGAAGGGGACGAATTTGACCAGCTTCGCCTGGTGGAAGTTCATGCCAACAAAAACGAGGTGGTCCTGCAATACCTCCCCATGGAGAATATGTTTTTCACTGTGGAAGGCGTAAGCAAACTGGGGTCCAGACCAGGTACGATATAGGTGATCGTGGTCACAGGTGGCGGTTCTATGTGAGCAATAGATTATCGTCTGCGGTGCCCCCGCACAATGCCCGCTGACTTAAGTTTAATTAGCACAAGAAGTTATGTATGCATTCCCACGCAGAGCATGGGAACGAGGGAAAAACCAAAACCCTTGTCATACCCGCGAAAGCGGGTATCTCCCGTAGCACTCCTAACCCACGTCGGAACCGAAGGTGAAGCATTTCCGATCAGACGCGCCCGTTCACCAGGACAGAACTCCACTGTATGCATTACCAGGCAGTCCTTGAGAACGAAGCAGGCGCACTTGAGATTAGTGGGAAAGGACTTCCTTTTCCAGTGTGTCGTAGCCATGGGAATTGTGGGCTGGCAAGTCACTGTGGCCCATGAGGTCACAATCGATAGCCCGGGCTGCTTCGCGCCCTTCGTGGATTGCCCACACGACCAGTGACTGACCACGACGTGCATCACCACAGACATAGACATTGTCTTTGCTGGTCTTGTAGTCGCCATAGCCACCCTTGATACCCTGGCCAAAGCGATTCTTGTCCAGTTCCAGGCCGAGTTCTTCAACGAAGGTATTGGTCTGGGGCTGGGTGAATCCCATAGCCATAAGAACGAGGTCTGCGGGAATCTCCATTTCGCCACCGGGAATCTCTTGCATGGAACGACGACCCGTTTCGTCGGGCTCCCCCCACTCCACTTTGTGGGCCTTGATGGCCTTCACATTGCCGTTACCATCATCCACAAATTCCTTCGTGGCGATGCTCCACTGGCGACAATCCCCGCCTTCGGATTCTTTGTGACTGGACGAAGTACGCAGTACGAAAGACCACTGGGGCCATGGATTATCGGGGTGGCGATCTTCTGCCGGTTTCGGAAAAAGCTCAAGGTTGGTCACGGAGCTACAGCCCTGACGAATGCTGGTACCGATACAGTCTGAGCCGGTATCGCCACCACCAATGACCACTACATGCTTGCCTGTCGCCAGAATTTCTTCGGTTTCCACATCCTTATCGAGCACACGTCGGGTCTGCTGTGGCAGGAAATCCATGGCTTTTTCGATGCCCTTCAAATCGGATCCGGGCACATTCATACCTGCAAAGGTACGGGCAACCGTCGAACCAATTGCAATCAAGGTAGCATCATACTGGTCCAGATCGCTGGTGGGGACATTTACACCCATCTCAGTATTACATTTAAAATCTACGCCTTCATCGGTGAGTTGCTTCACCCGACGGCGTACCACTTCTTTGCTCAACTTGAAGGCGGGGATACCGTAGAGCAGCAAGCCCCCCGGCTCATCATCCCGTTCATAGACGGTGACGTTGTGACCGGCACGGTTCAGCTGTTGCGCTGCAGCCAGCCCGGCAGGACCGGAACCGATAACCGCTACAGTTTTCCCGGAACGCTGCGCAGGAGGCTCGGGTTTAATCCAGCCTTCGGACCATCCACGTTCTGCAATTTCTTTTTCAATCATTTCGATGGTCACGGGCGGATCCGTGATACCCAACACACAGGCAGTCTCACAGGGTGCCGGGCAAATACGCCCGGTAAATTCGGGGAAGTTATTGGTGGAATGCAATACATACAGTGCTTCTTCCCAGTCCCCGTCTTTCACTAAATCGTTGAAATCCGGGATCTGATTGCCCAGCGGGCAGCCGCTGTGACAAAAGGGAATACCGCAGTTCATGCAGCGAAAAGCCTGTTGCTTCAATTTGTCCGGTGCCAGCGAATTGTTAAATTCGTTATAGTCTTTGATGCGTTCCTCAGCAGGATTATCCTGGCCAAGTTCGCGATCAAAATTCTTAAAGCCCCAGGGCTTGTCTGATTTAATGAGTGACATGGGTCGCCTCCACTTGTACCTGCTCTTCCTTGAGTACCCGCGCATAATCCCGTGGCATTACCCGCACGAAGTGACTGGATTCTTCTTCCCAGTTCTCCAGGATACGCAGCGCAACAGTGCTGTCCGTGTATTGAATATGTCTTTCCAGCATTCCACGCAATTCGGGAATGCTGTTTTCGTGCAGTGCTTTCAGATCTACATTGTCTTTATTGCAATGTATGGGCAAATCGCCACCGGGGTCATAGACATAAGCGATACCGCCACTCATACCCGCGGCAAAGTTTCGACCCGTCTGGCCCAGAATCGCTACGCGACCCCCGGTCATATACTCACAACCATGATCGCCTACGCCTTCTACAACAGCCCAGGCGCCACTGTTCCGTACGCAGAAACGTTCACCGGCCACACCGCGGAAATAGGCCTGACCGCTGGTGGCACCGTAGAGGGCTACGTTACCAATGATAATCTGGTCTTCTGCTTTCATGCCGTGGGCTTCACTCGTGGCCAGGAAGTCCGGGTTGGGTGTTACAATCACTTTACCACCGGAAAGGCCCTTGCCAATGTAGTCATTGGACTCACCGACAATCTTGAGGGTCACCCCTTCGATAATGAAGGCTCCGAAGCTGTTGCCGCCAATTCCATTGCAGTCGATCCAGACCGTATCTTCTGGCAGTGCGCCGCCGTACATGCCCAACTTGTGGTGCCGTGTCAACTCACTGGACAGGATAGTCCCTACTGTACGATTGATGTTACGGATGTCCTGGCTAAAGCGGACGGACTCTTTGCTTTCGATAGCGGCCCTGGCTTTTTCCAGCAAGACATTATCCAGCGCAGCTTCAATACCGTGATCCTGTGTCTTGGAATGGTAGAGGGTCGAGCCTTCCCAGGCTTCCGCTACATGCAGGATACGGGTAAAGTCGAGGGACTTGGCTTTCCAGTGTTCAGGCAGGGGATTAAATTCTAGCAAATCCGCACGCCCGATCATCTCATTCATAGTGCGCAGCCCCAGGCTGGCCATAATTTTGCGGAGCTCCTCGGCAACAAAGAACATATAGTTCACCACATGCTCTGGTTTACCGTTAAATTTCTTACGGAGGTCCGGGTCCTGCGTCGCAATACCCACCGGACAGGTGTTGAGGTGACACTTGCGCATCATGATACACCCGGAAACGATAAGCGGTGCGGTGGCGAAACCAAACTCATCTGCACCCAGCAGGGCACCAATGGCTACATCGCGACCGGTCTTTAACTGGCCATCCACCTGCACGCGAATACGATCGCGCAAGTCGTTGTCCACCAGGACCTGATGGGTTTCTGCCAGGCCAAGTTCCCAGGGCAGCCCAGCATGCTTGATGGAGGTCTGGGGCGAAGCACCTGTACCGCCATCGTGACCACTAATAAGGACGAGGTCTGATTTCCCCTTGGACACGCCAGCGGCAATAGTACCCACACCGACTTCAGACACCAGCTTCACAGAAACTTTTCCGTGAATATTGGCGTTTTTCAGGTCGTGGATAAGCTGTGCCAGATCTTCAATAGAATAGATATCGTGGTGCGGCGGTGGAGAAATAAGCTCTACACCGGGCGTTGCGTAACGCACGGTCGCAATTTTGTCAAAAACCTTGTGTCCCGGAAGCTGACCACCTTCACCGGGCTTGGCACCCTGGGCCATCTTGATTTGGATTTCGTCGGAGTTGACGAGGTATTCGTTGGTCACACCGAAACGACCGGATGCTACTTGTTTGATGGAACTGCGGCGCAAGTCTCCGTTGGCATCCGGCTCGAAACGCTTGGGGTCTTCCCCACCTTCACCAGTGTTACTGCGACCCCCGATTCGATTCATGGCAATAGCCAGGTTCTCATGGGACTCTGCACTAATGGAACCGTAGGACATGGCCCCGGTGCAAAAGCGCTTTACAATTTCAGATGCAGGTTCCACCTCGTCCAGCGGAATAGCATCACCCTCTTTAAAGGCCAGTAAACCACGTAAGGTTGCCAGGCTACGGTTCCGGTTATTCACTTCTTCAGCAAATTCATCGTAGGTCTGCTGATTATTCCGGCGGGTTGCATCTTGCAGCTTCGCCACAGTCTCTGGATTCCATTGGTGGAATTCACCACGGCGACGCCAGCGATAGGCACCCCCCACATCCAATTCGCGATGACGGGCTGGATGGGCGGGATAAGCGATGGCGTGACGCATAAGTGCTTCCATACCAATCTCGTGGTAACCAATACCTTCGATACGGGACGCGGTACCGGAGAAGCAACGGTCCATCACGGTTGAACCGATCCCGACGGCTTCGAATATCTGTGCACAGCGATAGCTGTGTTGTGTGGAGATACCAATCTTGGCCATGACTTTAAGCATGCCTTTTTCCAGCGCCTTGATATAATTTTTCTGCGCTTTACCCGCTTCCGCTTCCACCAGAATCTCACGCTCGATAAGGTGGTCCAGACTTTCGTAGGCCATATATGGCACAACTGCGCCTGCACCATAGCCTGTGAGCAGACAAAAGTGCATCACTTCGCGGGCTTCGCCCGTTTCAACGATGAGTCCGCATTCTGTGCGCTTATGATTGCGTACCAGATACTGGTGGACTGCGCCTATGGCCAGCAAGCTGGGAATAGGTGCCTTGTCTGGACCTGCGCCACGGTCGGAGAGGATAATCATATCCGCGCCTTCATCTATTGCAGCTTCAACG
>CALAXS010000118.1 GCA_937895305.1 uncultured bacterium | reverse complement strand
TAGACATCTCAGAAATTCCGATTTCCACTGCCGATTGAACTGTATCAAAGAAGCAAATCATAAAAGCTGAAAGTAGTAGAAATATCCTCTGATGGACTTCATTTGGACTTTGGCCATAAAAGGAGTAAACAAAAAGCCCTGCGACAACTTGTTGTAAGTCATTGCAGGGCTTTGGTTTATAATGGTAGCGGTGCACGGATTCGAACCGCGGACACGTGGATTATGATTCCACTGCTCTAACCAACTGAGCTACACCGCCCCGGTTTCAGGGGCTTCCCTGAAGGGAGAAGAAGTATAGCAAATGGTGAATGTGATTTCCAATTAAGCGCACCGTTCCGTTGGTGCATTGCTACCTGGTCCTGGCATACCGGGTCGTGGATTTGCTTTTCCTGCTTACAGAACGTTACAACGGGTGGTCATGAGTCAGGATTTGGACATAACCCGTATCGGGGATCAGATGAGAACGCAGACAGTGGCGATTGTGCCGTGCTACAACGCAGGGGACCGCGTGCATGGGGTGGTGGCGGGCGTTCTAAGACATTTGGACAAGGTGCTTGTCGTCGATGACGGGTGTACCGATGGCTGCCTGGAAGGCATAGCTGACTTGCCCTTTGAAACGGTGCGCCACGCTACGAATCGGGGGAAGGGCCACGCTATCATCAGTGGTATTGCCCACGCCCTCGATGACCCGGCAGTAGATCTCATCTGTCTGCTGGATGCAGATGGACAACATAACCCGGATGAGTTGCCCAATCTGATTCGCGCCTTTCATCATCATGAGGCCGACCTGGTCATCGGGTCTCGTGTCTTTGACGGGGCGAAGGTGCCCTTGCGCAGTCGCTTTGGCAACAAAGTCACTGTCACTGTCACTTCTGCGCTAGTGGGGCGCCGCCTTCCCGATACCCAGAGCGGCTATCGCTTGTTGTCCCGTAAATTCGCCACCGCGATTCGGGACACCGTTCAGGGTGGACGCTACGAAACGGAGATGGAAATTATTGTGAAGGCCATCCGTGAAGGCTATGCTATTCACCCGGAACCCATTACGACTATCTACGAAACGGGCAACGCCTCATCACACTTCCACAAGATCCGGGACTCTTTTCTGATTTACAGACGGCTGATAGTGACCGCATGGCGCTATAAATCCGCACCCGCACGTCAACAGAATCCAGTGGAATGAGCGTTCCTGTGGTATAACCATCTATGGGCAACCCACGAGCCGATCATGAACCATGAATATCGCTAAATCTATATACTGCACCCTACTGGTCGCACTGAGCATCCAGGGGTTGCTCATGCCCATGGCCCATGCGCAGGAGGATGTGGAGGTTGCGCTGGGTTTGAATGGACCCGGTGTCTATGCCGCAGGTGTTACGGTCACCATTGAAGTGCAGCTTGCGCTGTTCTATCCGGGTGAAGAAAACCCCGTCACATCGCTGGGCATTTACCAGACTCTACCCGTTGGCTGGACGCTCATTGATGTGGTGGATATGGGAATGGGTACACCGTCTGTAGTGAATCAGCCGGATGTAACCAATACCATCGAGATGGCGTTTATCAACTCCCCGGACAAACCTGCCTTCACCTTTGCCTATGTTATCCAGGTACCTCCCCAGGATGGGGGCGACCGAATGATTACCGGTCAGGTGGAGTATCGACTCGATGCCGGGCCACGACAGTCCGGGATTGCAGCCCATGCCATGGAAGGCCCCTTGGGCGGTGAGCCGCCCAAAATAGTTCTATTAGGTCGTAATCCCCTCGATTGGCCCCAGGGAACGGCTTGGCGGGATCCCGGCTATTCAGCAAGTGCTATGGACGGGAGTGACCTCTCAGCGCGGGTGCAGGTGAGTGGTCAGGTGGATACGAGTCTGGTCGGGCAGTATTTCCTACAGTATACCGTGCGGGATAATAATGGTCGAGAGGCTGTGCCCATTTCCCGGTCGGTGCGGGTCCGTAGCGGTGTGGTCGATTCGGATGAGGACACAGACCAGGAGGATGCATCAGGCGAAGGGGACGGGAGTCCGGGAGAACCTGGGAATACGGTTAATTTAAGTGGCCCTGACAATACGGCTGTCAGGTCAAGCGACATACCCATGCACAATAAAAAGCAAGGCGCATTAGGGATAGGTTCCGCTAATACAAAAGCGACAGCTAAAAAGCAACGCCGTCCCCGGCGTCTGGCCCTGCGTGAAAGAATAGCGTCACCGAATTCATCATCACCACTGGTCATAGAACGCGCTCCGAAAGAGAGCAGCACCCCGGACAGCGTGGCGGTTACACCGGACACTGCCTTAACGCCACCCCCGTTGAACGAGATGGACGCACGGGATTCCAATGCATTGGCTGCCGCCCAGCCACAAGACAATGCCTTCATTCGCAGTAACGAAGTGCCATCTGCATCCCTTAGCGAAAACAAGGTCTCGACCTGGATACCCCTGGGCATCGCCTTGGCAGTGATGGCTGTTCTGGGTTTGGTGCTTCGCTTCGTATTGGGCAGGCTGTATGGTCGGGGTTCCCGTTGACCGCCTTTACCCTGATTAAATGGATGTGGCACACTGCCAACCATGAATACACACAAACTACCCGATTTTGAATACCAATGTTTTAACTGTGGCCTCCTGGGTGAATTGGACGAAGACTTTATTTGTCCCGGTTGCCAGGAGCCCCGTGCACTGATGCACCGGGGCGAAGTAGACAAAGCGATTTTCAGCACACCACCCGAAAATCTCTGGCACTACAGTGCCCTGCTGCCCATAGCCGATGCGACCAGGGTGCAGCATCTGGGCGAAGGGGCCACCCCGCTGGTAAAGGCGCCCCGCCTGGCAAAGACCCATGGCATAGGGCGCATCCTCCTGAAAAACGAAATGGCCAATCCATCCGGCTCCTTCAAAGATAGACAGGTAAGTGTAGGCATTCACCACGCACAGGAAATGGGTGCAAAGACGGTCACAGCGGTGTCCTCCGGGAATGTGGCTTCCGCGACTTCCGCCTTTGCAGCTCGACTGGGGATGAAGGCTATCGTCTTTATGCACGGCCAGGCCTCCCCCGCGAAAATTGCCCAGGCCGCCGTCTATGGGGCCCGGGTAATTCGCGTAAACTCCCCGGCACCCAGCGAAGCATTTCATCTTTGTCTGAAAGCATGCGAACGTTGGGGTTGGTACCACTGCTCCACCGCAGGCATGTATAACCCCTTCAATGTGGAGGGGGCCAAGACCATCGCCTATGAACTCTATTACCAGACTGGGGGGGAACTCCCTGACTGGATTGTTGCCCCTGTGGGCGGCGGTGGACTCCTCGGCGGTATCTGGCGCGGTCTACTCGACCTGAAACGTCTGGGCTTGATCGAGACCTTACCCCGTATTGCCGGGATTCAGCCCACAGGCTGCGCACCCCTCATTCGCGCCATTGACGGTAACGAATCCTTCCTGGAATCGATCATGGATCCCTGGCCCGACCCCAAGAGTATCGCCGGGGGCCTGGCCGATGACATTCTCTTTGACGGGCAAACCGCCCTGCCCGCTATACGCAGAACCAATGGCGTCGCCATCGCGGTGGACGACGAAGCTATCTTCAATGCCGTGGGCCACCTCGCCACACAAGAAGGCCTCATGCCCGAATTCTGTTCCGCAGTTACCATTGCCGCATTGGACCAAATTCCCGATTGTGATGAGAACACGACCGTCTGTTGCATTCTCACCGGGAACGGCATCAAAGACGTGGGAGCCATTGCAAAGCAAGTCGAAGAACCACCCCTCATCGATGCGGACATTGAGGCCTTGGCCGAACTCATAGGATAAAACCTCATTACAGGAGCATACATGCGGTATAAAGATTCGATAACACGTCGGGGTTTTCTCAAGTCCAGTGCTGCCATAGCTACAATGGGTAGTGTGACTTCATCACTGGGGTGTAATGCAATCAAGGGCAACGAGAAACCCAACTTGTTATTTCTCTGGACGGACGAGCAAAAGCCGGACACCATGGCGGTGTATGGGAACCAGAAAATACATACGCCCAACTTAAACAAACTGGCATCGGAAAGTGTGGTGTTCAGGAGGCCCTATTGTTCACAGCCAGTATGCACCCCTTCCCGCTGTACCATCATGACGGGCCAATGGCCCCACCATACCGGGTGTTTAAAGAACAACGACTCCCTTCCCGAAGACGAAAAGACATTTCCTGAATTACTGGACGACCCGGAATACAAAACAGGTTATATGGGCAAATGGCACATGGGCGATGAGGTTTTTGCACAGCACGGGTTCGATGAATGGATTTCCATTGAAGATTTCTATGCTCCTTTTTTTAGTGAAGGCAAAGATAAAATGCAGCGGAGCGATTACTTCCATTTCTTGCAAGAGCACGGCTATGAGCCAGACTCAGCAACAGGGGTTTACTCACGTGGCTTTGCCGCACGTCGCCCCTTTGAACACTGTAAGCCAGAATTTCTGGCAGACAATGCCTGTGACTTCCTACAGCGACATCAGAAAGACCCTTTTATTCTTCATGTAAATTATCTTGAGCCTCACATGCCCTTCTACGGTCCGCTGGACGAAGAGCATGCCCTCGCGGATATCCCACTACCCAAAAACCTCAACGACCCCCTGGAAGACAACGAACCCCTGCGCCATCATATTTATCAAAAATGGTATGGTCTTAACGGATGGGAAGGCGCAGGCCTGCAGACCGATGGAGAATGGCGGGACATGATTCGGAAGTACTGGGGACTGGTCTCACAGGTGGATCATAGCGTAGGCCGCATCTTGAACACACTCGAAAGTTTGGGCTTATCAGAAAATACCATTGTGGTGTATACCAGTGACCACGGCGACATGATGGGCGCACACCGTCTCTTTACAAAAACGTTTTGCTACGAAGAATCGTCTCAAGTGCCCTGGTTGATTCGCTACCCCAAAAAAATACGACGGCAAAAAATCGTCGAACAACCGGTAAGTCAAATTGATATG
>CALAXS010000117.1 GCA_937895305.1 uncultured bacterium | reverse complement strand
TCCATACTGGATATTGAGGCAGACACCATCACGAAAGTGGATCTCAAGACCCCGGACAAGGCACTCACTTTTGAAAAGCATGAGATACCTGCGCCGACAGTAGAGCCCACTGCGGAAGAAGGTGCTGAAGCGCAACCCGCGCCAGCACCAACCTATGAGTGGAAGCTGGCTGCAGGGGGTATAAGCCCAGCCTTTAAACAGGCCGGGCTTGATAAAATTCTGAACCGCATGAAAAGCATGGCGGCCAGCAACATTGTTGACCCATCGAAGAAAGCAGAGTATGGCCTTGAGCCACCAGCCTTCACCTTAACGCTGGCTGTGGAGGGCGACGAAAAACCATTGCGCATTCATGTGGGACGCCCGGCAGGTAGTGATGACGCGTATCTCCATCTGCCGGACGCGGAAGAAGATGTGGTCTACAACGTCGTGAAATATAACTTTGAGCAACTCTTCCCGAAAGGGAGTGATTTGTTCGACCTGGCTGGCATCACCCTGGACAAGGAGGCCATCACAGAGGTCCTGATAACGCAGCCTGAAGGCAATATCGTTTTAAGCAAATCTGACGATAGCTGGACCGTCACAGAACCTGATCTGGGGCTTGAGGCACAAAACCCAACGATTACTTCGCTGGTGAATACCATTAGTGCCTGGAAGCCCGGAGACTATGTGGATGTGGCGGTGGACAGTTGGGAAGCTGTCCGTATGCTAACAGTGAAGACCGTTGATGCAATCCATGTATTGCATATCGGGCCTGAGAGCCCAAGCGGCCTGGGTACCTATGCACGTCTGGATGATGGTCAGCAAACCCTCCTCCTGAGCGACACTGACCGTAGCAAACTGTTTATCGCCCCGCGGGATGTTGTACAGCTCTCCGTATTTAATTTCGATGAGACGCTGGTGAATGAAGTCAATGCTACTATCGAAGGTGCTACCTACAAGGCTGCACGCACTACTGATGGGTGGGCAGTGAACGTGAATGGTGAAGCCGTTGCAGACAAAGATGATGCTGCTTTAGATCTGGTGTCGACGCTGGTCGAATTTCAGGTTGCCGATATTGCAAGTATAGGTACAACGAACGAATGGCCGGCCTACCTGGATGTACAAGTTCTGATGAGCGATGGCACACAGCATCGCCTGAATGCAGGTGCTGCAGCCACGGGCGGTATTCATTCGGTAGCGATTGATGACAAAGCTGCCGTATTCACAGCCAACAGCGTATCGGTCGGGACCGTTGTAGCAGCAATCCAGGCCCTCGTGCCTGTGGCTGAGGAAGCACCTGAAGCCCCTGCTGAAGCACACGAATAGTTTGATATAGATTCGCCATCGGGAGTAACGGCGTACACACTAAAGGAGTTTATCCTGATGTATACAGTTTGTAGTCAATCCCGAAAGCAAAAGCATTACACCACGCACCGGAACAGGGTCTTCTTGTTCCGGTGTGTTTTTATTTTCGCAGTCGCCATGGTGCTTTCAGTCGGTGCATACGCTGACGAACAAACCCGGATCAATGACTCCCGACGCAATGCCATCGTAACGGCCATAGAAAAGGTATCCCCGGCTGTGGTGACCATTAATGTGGTGGATATTCAGCGCAGCCGCAGTATGGACCCGCTTTTCCATGACTTTCTGGGCTTGTTCAATCGTCGTATGCCCCGGCCCCAGATTCGGGAACGGCGTGTCGAGTCCATCGGTAGCGGATTCATCTTCGATGCCGCAGGCCACATTTTAACCAATTTCCATGTCTTGCAGGATGCCGATGAAATTTCTTCGGCGACCTTACCCGATGGACGGCAACTGGATGTGGAATTCATCGGTGCGGACGAACGAACTGACATTGCAATACTCCAGGCCAAGGGCGACAACCTGCCCTTTATTCCTCTGGGCGATTCGGAGCAACTCATTATCGGGGAGTGGGCCATCGCCATTGGCAATCCCTTCGGCACCATGATGACCGACCCCCAGCCCAGTGTATCGGTGGGCGTGGTCTCGGCGAATCACCGACGGGTACGCCGTGAAATTGGTGGGGGCGAGCGATTGTATCAGGACATGATTCAAACTGACGCGGCCATTAACCCCGGCAACAGTGGTGGCCCCTTGGTAAATGCTTCCGGCGAAGCTATTGGTGTGAACACCATGATCCTCAGTAGC
>CALAXS010000116.1 GCA_937895305.1 uncultured bacterium | reverse complement strand
TATATCCTATGATAATCTCAAGGATTTTATGAGCCTGGATTTGTTGAGTCGTATTCAGGCGAAAGCAAACTAGGAACGCCCTGCTCCCCTTTGCTAAACTGCGGTTGTGGTTCTGGATCGAATTGAAAAAAGTTTATTTATTGTCTGTATATTAAATGCAATCCCCAACGTAACCGTTCAAGTCCTGGCTTTACCTGTCATTGCCACGTCGCTGCGCTCCTCGCAATGACAGGTGTGCAAAAGTCTTTTCATTAAACGAAAGATACAATGCCAAATTCATAGAACTTGGAACGATATTTTTTAACACAACAACTACCATCACTATCCAGCTGGAGATTTCCCATGGCCCACCAACGCCTTAATCGCGACGACCTTATTCTCAAGCCCTTGAGCGAACGCGAAGACCGCGTCTTTATTGAAGACTATCAGGTTCCCATTGATGCGGAACCCAAGAACATCACAGCCGTGGGCCGGAAGCTCATCGATGAGACTGTCGCGAAATTGATAACAGCCCGTGACAACGGCAAGTCGCGCATGCTCACTTTTGGTGCCCACACTATCAAAAACGGCCTCGCTCCTGTGCTGATTAAACTCATCGAAGACGGCTGGGTCACCCACCTGGCCACCAACGGCGCAGGCATCATTCATGACTGGGAATTCGCTTTCCAGGGCCACAGCAGCGAGCACGTCGCAGAGAATGTAACCCGTGGATTATTCGGTGCATGGGAAGAGACAGGTTTCTACCTGAATCTGGCTATTTGTCTGGGTGCATGGAAAGGCCTGGGCTACGGTGAATCCGTCGGTGTCATGGTCGAAGAAGAAGGCCTCGAACTGCCCTGTGCAGATGCCCTCGAAGAGGGAATTAAGGTTGCCCTCTCCCAAAAGAATTACGAGCAGGCTGCCGCAGGCTGCGATTTGCTGCAACAAATAAAACGATTCGAATTAGCACCTGGCATACGTCGCGTGGCCCATCCGTACAAGGCTTTCGGCGTACAGGCTGCCGCCTATCGCCACGGGATCCCCTTCACCAGCCACCCCATGTTCGGGCACGACATCATCTATATCCACCCCATGAACCACGGTGCCGCTATCGGCCGCACTGCTGAGCGTGACTTTCTCAGCTTCGCAAACGCCGTCTGTAATCTGGATGGTGGCGTTTACATGAGCATCGGCTCGGCAGTGATGTCGCCCATGGTCTTCGAGAAATCCCTGTCCATGGCCCAGAATCTGGCCATACAAAAAGGGGAACATCTGGATGATCATCACATGGTCGTCGTTGACCTACAGGAATCCCACTGGGACTGGACCCAGGGCGAGCCGCCCGAAGACAACCCCGACTACTACCTGCGCTTTAACAAGAGCTTCAATCGTATGGGCGGCGACCTGCGATATCTTCAGGCCGATAACCGGGACTTTTTGCTCGCGGTTTTGCAGGGGCTGGATTCAAAAGGCTAAGGCTGTTTGAATTTATCCTTATGCGCTTTCAGCATAGTAGTTAACCCGTCTTCACCAAAACCATCGAGCTCCTGCCTGATGAACAGGCCCTTGCCCGTAGCATAGCTATCGCCGTTTTCAGGATTAAAGATGCGACCCCGAACCCGAACTTTTTTGCCCTCAACTGTTTTGATAGAAGTTTCGACATGAAGCACCTGCTCCAGGGGTAATCGCCTGTGAAAGCGGATGTTGATTTCCGCTGCAACCACCGGATGACCCGCTACCCAGCATGCAAAGCCCATGGCCTCATCCAGCACCGCTGCCATACTCCCACCATGGGCATGACCGGGCGGTCCCTCCGCATCCGCACCGAACCAGACCTTGGCGCACAAGGCCTCATCCTCCTCACGATGAAAATAAAAAACACGGAGTCGCTCCCCATGGGGATCACCCGACACAAAAGAACGCCCGGTACCAAAAGTACGCGGCAGATTCAGGGCGGTCCAGCCAGGTTCACCAGAAAATTCAGGGGGGAGGGGTGTGTCCAATACAGTATTCCTTACAGCAACAAAAAAAAGGGACGACCGAAGCCGTCCCTGAGTATACCGTATTGGATTAGAGTTGTTCTTTAATCATCCGGAGGGCCATATCACGTACCGAATAGGCCGAGGCCGGCCCCACAGACATGGACTCTTCATAATAGCTGTCCCGGAAGTCATAGGGCGGGATGATGTAGCCCAACTGGTCATTGGCCAGGCCCACCAGCATGCGGGGATAGCCCTGCATCTGTTCCAGGATTTCATAACTTACTTCAGGAAGCACCTCGCCGGGGAGGGTAACCATTTGCATTTCACCCAGTTCCAGGTAGGTCATATCCGTGATTACACGACCCTGACGAATGGGGCGGGGTAACTGGTCGAACATTTGCTGGAAAGCGGGATTGGTCAAGGGTAATTCCAGCTCCCGTGTCTCTGCTCTGAATTTAAAGTCGACGGGGGGCTGTGCGTGCTTCAACATGCCCAGTACGATCTCGGCCAGTTTATTGCCCGTGTCCCTGGCAGAGTCGTGGGTGCGTTCGGAATTGTCACCACTCACCATACCGCCCAATGCACCATTAAGAAACAAGACTTGCCCGCCAATTTCTTCCATAACTTTGTTGCACATATAGCCCGGGAAATCTGCACTGATTTCACGCGGCCCCGCAGACAACGACTCAGGGTGACAGGCAAAGTTAATGATGGTCGCAAGGGGTTTATCATCCCCATCGACCGCCTGGAGTATGGAGAAGGTCGGGTCAAGCAAACCTGGATTTCGTGCATTACGAATCAGCCCCATGATCCGGGCGCCATCCATGGGCATTTCCTTGGAGATACCCTTAAACTGTGCCACGGGCTTCATGTTTTTCAGGGCCTGCGCCAGGCCGTCTACGGTCTGGTTCTGCACATGGGCAATATATTCAACCGGGTAATGCCCATAAATTCCAATGAGATCCCCACCGGAGTGGGTATGGGACATGGCGAAAATCGTATGGTCAATGCCCAACTCTTTTTTCGCGCGATCCCGGATAATTTGTGTATTGTTGTGGCCCATGCCAAAGACGTCTGCACCCACCAGTGCCACCGTCAGCTTGTCATTTCTGAACACGGCGATGCGTGATTTCAGATCATCATGAACCGTGTACTTATGACCCAGCCACTCCTCGCCCTGGGGGGAGATGACCATCTCTGCGGTCCCCACAGAAAGCCCCTTGATCTTCGCCGGGCTTGCCGGGGCAGGTTGCGGACCCTGACGAAGCTTACTCAAATCGACAAGGTTCCGCTCGCCCTTGGGTACACGACGATACCCGTGGGGGATATAGGCCACACCTGTGGTTTTACCGTCGGGATTCAGGGTAAAGCGCACCCCCTTCTCACTGTAATCCAGCAAATGCCAGGTCGCCATGCGTAACTGGAATTCTGGATCGCCCAGATTCGCCAGGATTTCTTTTCGGTTTGCATAGCCCTCGGGGATACTGGCGGCTTCAATCACGCTCAGCCCACTGTCCGCCTTTTTACCATGCATGTGTATCGTGTCAAAGAGGCCCGGACGCCCGGCAGAGGGATATTTCAACTTATAGTTGTACCAAAAGGCTTCAAAATCCGGCTCGCCCAATACAGTCCGCACCTTACCCATGATGTCCAGCCCTGGAATGAGGCCGTGATAGGTCAGGGCAGGTTGGCCCGATTCCTCGGTCACGGTATATTTCACCGCCTGGCCAGTTGCCAAGGGGGCAAATAACAGCCCAATCAAGAGCAAAAGACTACAAAATGTTAATACTTGACGCATTATGGACGTACTCCCGTCTGAAATTTAGCCTGAATAACCAAAAGGCTCCTCCCCGGAGCGGCATACTGGCAACAGCCATCGGAATGGTCTGTATTTATTGGACAACCCGTACTCGGTACAGGTTTCATGATGGAAATTTTCATAGGAACGTGTATACTACGGATATAAGTATTGACTATGCAATAGGGAGAATGAATCCATGAGTGTTCTCAATCGTCGCGATTTTATGCGTTCAACCGCAGGTGTCGTTGCCGCCAGTGTCGCCGTACCCGCCTTGGCCCAGGCTGCATCAGCAGCACCAGCCGCAACGATGAAAGTTGCACTGGGTAACACCGGAATAGAGCCCTCCCTATTGGGTATGGGGACTGGCGTACAAGGCTGGAACTTTGACTCCGCCCTCATTCGCCACGGCAAGCGGAAATTTGTCGAAAACCTCATGTACGCCTACGAACGGGGTATCCGCTATTTCGACCTCGCTGACATGTATGCCTCTCACCGCTACATGAGTCTCGCTATGGCAGAAGCCAAGATGGACCGAAGCGAACTCACACTCCTGTCCAAGACCGTATCCACCACCGCAAAAGAAGTACGCGACGATGTAAATCGTTTCATAGCCGATCTGGATTGTGAGTACATGGACATCGTCCTCCTGCATTGCATGACCAAAGGCGACTGGACCGAAACCATGGCCCCCTGTATGGACGCACTGGATAAGCTGAAAGACGAGGGTAAAATCCGTGCCGTCGGCGTGTCCTGCCATAATCTGGATGCCATGAAAAACGCAGTGGTCCACCCCTGGGTCGATGTCATGCTTTCCCGTATCAACCCCTACGGGATCAAGATGGACGGTTCCGTAGACGAAGTGCAGCAAGTCCTGCAGACCGCCTGTGACAATGGCAAGGGCATCATCGGCATGAAGATTTTTGGCGAAGGCATCGTTACCAAATCCAAAAAAGAATTTAACCAAGCCATACTCCAGAGCAACGCAGAAAAGCGCACACCCCGCATGGACCTCATCACAGATGAAGTGCGCGAAAGCGCCGACGCACGCATGAAGGCTTCCATAAAATTCGCCATGCAATTGCCCTGTGTTCAGGCCTTTACCATCGGTCTCGTGCGTCGCGAAGAAATCGACGACACCATGGCCAAAATAGATGAAGTAGCAAAAAGTGAAGGAATCGCGTAACGAATCGTCTTTATCCACATAGTATAAGTAGATACTATGGCAATGCGGTGCGAACCGTATAGGATACGACGACTATGAAGTACACGGGCAAATATGATTTTGTTTATGTTGGTGCAATGATGTTCGTAGCGGCACTCATACTCTACTACACCCGCTAGAACGATCTGTCATCCCTTCCTGGCGCATGAAAAGACACGATGCCCACACCCCTACCCGTCATTGCGAGGAGCGCAGCGACGTGGCAATCTAGCTTGGCCCAGATGACTACACAGTTGAAACGGTGACTTTAATTAACTTGTCATTCCCAACTTGATTGGGAATCTCCCCA
>CALAXS010000115.1 GCA_937895305.1 uncultured bacterium | reverse complement strand
GCAACACTCGATGAACTATAACTTGTCAAAGAACTGTGATCAATGTTCTTGGGTACATTCACCGGACTGTACTTCATCTCCACCCGCTGATAATTCGAGTCCCGCTTATATTTGTCCGGTCGGTTGGTTAGGGTCAACGTGCCTTTGGGACTATTGTAATTACGAAAATTCATCTCACGATGGCGTACAGAGACACGCTTGTTCTGGCTGATCTGATGCCGCGGTGCCAGGGTCGCCCGCTGTAGTTCACGCGCAAGCTCTTCCGCAGTTTTCTCAGCATGGGCCACACCCATAGGAAATGCGCACACCAGGAGTGCGCACAACAGGGGAAGCATTATTTTGTGGTGAATCATCTTCAGCATAAATCTCGCTCGCGGTCCTCAAGGTGTCAATAGTATACCCGACTCCCCCTGGACTGGCAAGTAGAAAGGATTCAATAATCGTACTTCAAAAGCAGCATAGTACCATGCTACTATCCCCAAAGTTTAGCGTAGTTTTGGCCTGAAAAGGCCCTAAAAGGGACAATAATACTCTATTAACACCAAGAATTTAACATTTTGACTGATCAGGCACCCATCACACCCCCTATCAAAAAGAAAGTTCGCAACCGCAATACCGCTGCGCCTGTCATCCAGCGTCTCGTCGAAAACGGTACCCTCCAGGCCAACCAGCGCATTCTCGCCTACTTCTGTGGCAAGGGCGCAGACCTCAATTGGCTCGCCATTCGCAAGTTCAAAGTGTCCGGATTCGATCCCTATCCGCCCTGTGGTTACACCGACATGCCCACGGGCCACTTCGACCAGGTCCTCCTCACCTACCAGATGACCCGCCTCAAGACCGACGAAAAGCGAAAAGAAGTTATCCAGGACGCCTACGAAAAAATACGGCCCGGCGGCAACTTCATACTCTCCTGCCGCAACTTCAAATCCATCGGCGAGCAGACCTTTACCGACCGTGATGCCTGCGCCGACTACCTCAGTAGCCTGATCGCACATTGCGAATTCGAGAATATCGAATTCCCTGAACTTAATACCGATGGTCCAGAGATTTGTATGCTCGCACGACGCACAGGCGTATACCACTCCCAATGGCCCGTCGACTACATCGAGACCCAGGGCGAAATGGACTTTCTCTGTAATACCCTCATGAGCCAGGAATCTATCGCCCTCGACGTGGAGACTACCCTCGATGAACCCCGCCAGCTCTGTACCGTGCAGCTCGGCATCCACGGGCGTAACTATATTATCGACGCCATTACTATCGAAAATCTGGATGCCCTCAAGCGCCTCATGGAAAACGACCAGGTCGAAAAAGTCATCCACAACGCCTTCTTCGAAGAACAGGTCCTTGGCCGATACGGCATCAAGATATACAACATCTTCGACACCCTCCATGCTTCCCGTAAATTCCGCAAAAAACAGGCCATCGAAGGGGGGCACAAACTCGGTGAAGTCTGCGAACGGGAACTCAACATCCACCTCGACAAAACCATGCAGATCTCTGACTGGACCCAACGCCCCCTCTCCGCCCAACAACTCGAATACGCCGCCATCGACGTGGAAGTCCTCGTCCTCCTCACACCCATCTTCAAGCCCGAAGCACCGCCAGAGAACCTCACGCTGTTTGACGACGCAGAGTAGGGGAATCTGTATCTTCCCCGCGGCGGGGACCTTCGTTTCACCACTACAGACTAACCAGTCGAAGCGGTGTACTACCAGTCAATTACGGCTACCTTTCAAATTCATGGTTAGTATCCACCACGCGGAGATTCCCGCCTCCGCGGGAAAAAATGACGGCAGAATTTGCTGGTGTGGCAGAGAATAAAACAACGAATTCACTTTACCTGTCATTGCGAGGCGCGAACGCAGTGAGCAACGCGGCAATCTCTCTTTTGGCAATGATTACGCTCGTGTATAACGGACAACACTCAGTCGATGAAGAGGAGACACAGGTTAGTATCTACCACGTGGAGATTCCCGCCTCCGCGGGAAAAATTGACGGCAGAATTTGCCAGTGTGGCAGGGGATAAAACTACGGCTTTGTTTACCCGCCATTGCGATACGAGCACACGAGGTGTGGTAACTGTAAGTGTTAAGGGCAATGACTAAAATTTAGTATATTCCCCGCGAAGGCGGGGACCTCCGCGTTTACCCTACCGACTCAAGTCGGCACCCCAAACCTTTAACGCCACAACCAACTCCTCTTCCATCTTTCCCGCGCTTTTCCCTGCGGTGCTACCGCCGGGAATCCAGGGACTATGCAAATCGAACCTGCGAACGTACTGGGTCCCCGCCTTCGCGAGGAAGAAAAGGGTTAGGAATGGCGTGATTAGCCAGCGGGAGCTTCGCCAGCTTCCAGCGCCTCCACCGTCAACCCACGTACCTCCATCAACACATCATTCATCCCCGGCACTTCCCAGCCCATGTTCATGGCCTTGATGGCGTAGTCATGAAAGTCCTTCGAATCCGTCAGGAATTCCCGTCGCCACGACTCCTCCAGCGCTTTCTTCGCCAGCACCAACATATCCGCCTCGAAGCGAATCCACTTGCCCATCTCTGTAGACTCCGCGGTGTACACGTCCCGCCCCGGCATATAGATAATCTTGTTGTGCCCCACATCGCCCTCAATCACATGGCCCGTCACTTCACGACGATCGTCATAAATCGGCACGCCCAGCCACAGAAAATCACCGAAGCCCTTCGACGCCTTGTTCCTATTCTGCACCACAAAATATATCAGGAATTGCGCCGCATGCAGACTGGGGGTATACCCCTCCGGCTTTGGTCGCTTGTCCTGAAGCAACCGCGCTTCTACCGAAAACTGCACCGACGCCATTTCATCCAGTCGCGGCGCGATGTCCGCAAAGCCCTGCTCTACCAGTAAGTGAGGCCACGCCTGCCCCTTCTTTCGTGGCCCATCCAGAAATTCCTTGCCCGCATCCACCCCCATCTGCAACACACCCTCATTCAACCCAAAGGTCTTCGCACCATCAAAGGCCCAAAACCCACCCTTCACTGTTTTGCGTTCTTTTGGTTGATGCAACGAATAATGACTCGCCCACTGCGCTGTTTCCCATTGTGGTGTGGTGCCCCCAATGGTCCCCAGCACGACCTTCTGCCCCTGCTTCGGTGCCAGAATTTTGAAGCCCTGGGAAAAGTCAGGATCTTTAATTAGCGAAAAAGATTTTGATTCTTCCTCACTATGTGCCGTACACACAAACATTATCAGTATGCTGATTAGTACAAAATGTCTCATATCACACATGCTCCTAAAAATATATCGTCCTCGCGAAGGCGGGGACCTCCGTGTCAATACTCCAGACTACCTGTCCAGAGCAATCACGTGTACAACCAATGTCAGTAGCTACCAATCGGAGATTCCCGCCTGCACGGGAAAGATGTCTATCGGTCCTTTTGAAACGGATTCGCACCGTCCCGTTTTGCGCCTTTACTCGACCCCAAGGCCTTGCCTGTATGCAACGCGCCAAAGCCATGCTTCTCCCGCACCGAATCCACCTGTTCCAGGACCTGCTCCCACTTCTCGGAATTCTCCCGACCAAACAATTCAATCTGATGCTGGTTAAAGACCAATTCACCCAGGTTAATCCCAATCAGGCGAATCGGATCCCGACGCGCCTTCGCCTTGGGCACCAGCGCCCGCACCGCCTCGCCAATATTCCGGTCCAGACACGTGGGGAGGGGGAGGGTCTTGGCAAAGGTCTTCGTCGAGAAATCCTTGTACCGCACCTTCAGCGTCACCCGCTTACACTCCATTCCGTCCTCGCGCAAGGTATAGGCACACCGCTCTGTCAGATACGCCAGCGTCGCCTCGACGCGCGCCCAGTCCAGTAAATCCTCGCTGAAGGTCGTCTCTCGACTAATGGACTTTGCAGCACCACCCACAGTAACTTCGCCATCGTGAATCCCCTGCGCACGACGATGGAGACTCAAGGCACTCTGCGCACCGAAGTGAGTCTCCAGAAACTGGAGATCCTTCGCCGCCAACTGTCCCAAGGTATCAATCCCCAGCCGCGACAAAGTCTCGCAGGTCTTTGGCCCTGCCCCCGGCAACTTCTTCACCGCCAGTGGTGCCAGGTACGACGCTTCATCCCCCGCAGCTACATTCACATAGCCATCCGGCTTGCCCTCATCCGACGCAATCTTCGACACCAGCTTGTTCGGCGTAATCGCCAACGTACAGGGCAGACGCGTCCGCTTACGAATCTCCGTCTTGATGAACTCCGCAATGGCATCATCCCCGCCAAAGAGCCGCAGGGAACCCGTCACATCAATATACGCCTCATCAATCGACGCCATCTGCACCACGGGCGACACCTCCTCCAGCACCTCGCGCACCATCTTCGACGCCTTCGCATACGCCCCACTCGTCCCTCGCATAAAAATGCCATGGGGACACAACTTCTTCGCCTGGGCGATTGGCATGGCTGAATGAACCCCAAACTGCCGTGCCTCATAGGATGCTGTCGATACCACCCCCCGCACATCCTCCTTCGTTCCCCCGATGATGAGCGGCTTCCCCTTCAACGACGGATCACGTACCACCTCTACCGACGCAAAAAAAGCATCCATATCGATATGTAATATCCGTCGGTCCATATTCATTTCGGCCTACGCTCCATAGGGCAACGTCCCACTCGCATCCACTTCATAGCCCCACCGCTTCACATACTCATCCCCATGAAGAAACTCATCCTCCGCCTTTGCCAGTTGCACCTGCAACTGCGCCTCTAGGTCAGCCTGAATTTCCTTCATCTCATCCCGGTCAATGAGGTTCTCCATCTGATACGGGTCCGTCACATTGTCATAGAGCAACCACGGCCCCTCCAGCGAACGACAATAGGTGTACCGCTTGGTGCGCACCCCGCGAAATTCGCGACCACCCTGCTTCCGCGTCCACTGACCAAAGGGGTGATAACAGGCAATCATAGCCGCGTTATCCTCCCGCTCCTCCGTACCCAGCAGCACTGGCGTCCAATCCTCGCCCTGCACCGAATCCGGTGGTGTGATACCACACAAGCCCAGCATGGTCGGCATAATGTCCGGTGAATTTATAGGCGCATCAATCTCCCGTGGCGCATCGCCCAACCCCTTGGGATACCGCAGTAAAAACGGCACCCGAATCGACTCATCCCACGGTCGCTGTTTCTTGTACTGGCCCCGCGACCCCAGCATATCCCCATGGTCCGAAGTCACCACAAAGATAGTGTCCTCCGCCAGCCCCAGATCCTCCAGACTTCCCATCAACGCGCCCACACAATCATCCAGCGCCGTGCAATGGGCATAATATCCCGCGATGTTCTTCCGCGCTTCCTTCTCACTTTCCTTCGGCACATTGGGCGGCACCGTCACCTTTGCCGGGTCATACATATCCTTATACTTCTGCGGTGCCGTCAGGTACGGCGCATGAGGCGGACCCCACGACAAGAACAGCGCAAAAGGTTTATCCTCATCCGCATGGTCTTTTATATATTCCTGCGCGTCCCGCGTCTGCGCAAAGGCATCATAGACACCATCCCACCGCAACTTCTTCGGTGTATCCGCGTAGTAGAAAGAATCCACATAATTATGGGTACACTCCATCACCTTCCAATACTGAAATCCCTGACGACGCTCCTTCGGAATATAGGACATGCGCCCCTGACCATCCAGATGCCACTTACCAATCCACCCTGTGTCATAGCCCGCCCCATTCAACGCCTGCGCAATCGATGTGGACTCCGTCCCCAGACTCGCATCATTCAGGAATATCCCATGCTTGTCCGGGAACTGCCCCGTCAACAAGGTACCCCGATAAGGACAACAGACCGGACAATTCGACACGGCGTGTGTAAAATTAACGCTCTCCTGCGCCAAGCGATCAAGATTTGGTGTCTTCACATCCGGATTTCCCGCATATCCCGTATCACTCGCCCGCCACTGGTCTGAAAACACAAAGACCAAATTGGGCTGCTTCTTAGGCTTCGCAGCCTCCGCCATACCCGTCATGGCCACCGCTGTACCCGCTGCTACACCCTTTAAAAATGTCCGTCGTTCCATCCTGAAAACTCCTCAGTATAATTAAAGCTACGAGTCACGCTATCAGAGCGGGGGAGAGGTGTCAATGTGCTGGCCCTTGCCGGGAGGGCGCACAAACAACCTTGCTGCGGAATTGCATCTTCCCCGTGCAGACGGGGACCTCCGCTTGATAACTACGGATTCACCAGCCGGAGGAGTGGACTACCTGTGTGCGACGGCTACTTTCCATAAACGCAGTTAGGATTTACCACTCGGAGATTCCCGCCTCCGCGGGAAAGACGTATTCTACAACTTCGTCACATAAACATAATAGGCACCCCGCTCCTTGCCATCATCCGCATCCAGCCACGCCTCCATCCGCGCTGGCCCAGCCTTCAGGTTCACAGTAAAGCGTGCGCCCTTTGAATCGGGCTCCACTGTTTTAGTCTCATCAATGCCCTGCACCTTGAGCCGCGCACGCTCAATGTTCAACGCTGTTGCACCTTTTGGAGTATCCCCAAAGGCCAACCCAGACTCCCGTGGCCATCGACACACCTCAATTTCATAGGTGCCTGTTTCCACCACATCCACCGACCAGAATCCCGTGGCGACCATGCCTTTCAAGACCTGCTCATGGTTCCAGGGCACCAGTGGCCCATGCCAGTCATGGGAATGCAGCGTAACGACAGGTGCTTCTGTGTGCCCCAAGGGTATTCGCACATATTCATCAATCTGCGAAGATACATCCGCCCACCAGGCATCAAAATCCTTCGTCAGCTTCGCCACCACTTCCGGGTGCTCCTTTGCCACATTCGTTTGCTGTCCCGGATCGTCGCCAATCGCATAAAGCTCCTTCCCCTTAACCAGTCGCCAATCATCCGTCATGACAAAAGCATTCCGCCCCTTCTCCGGCACATCAATCCGCTGCTGATCCATGATGATGCTACGCGCTGGTAATACATCCACTTTACCTTGTAGCAAGCCCTTGAGACTCAACCCATCAAAAGGTTTATGCTTCCCTTCCTCCAGCCCCAACAAATCCATCAACGTAGGTAGTAAATCAATATGGGCAGTCAATCCATCAATATCGCGTCCACCCTGAATGCCTCCCCCCGGCCAATACAGATAGCACGGCACACGATGCCCACCCTCATACGGCGTTCCCTTCTACCCCCGCATACCTGCATTAAACCCTTTTTCCACCTCACCGTTTTTTCCAAACTTTACCCCACCCGCGGTGCCATTGTCGGTCATGAAAATAAGCAGCGTATTTTCCTCCAGCCCCAACGCCTTCAGCTTTTCCCGCAACCGCCCAAGGTTCTCATCAAAATTTGTCACCATACCGTTAAACGCCGCATTCGCCACCTCCGGATTATCCGCATACAACGCCTCATACTGTTCCCCAACATTGTAAGGGCCATGGGGCGCGTTCGTAGGGATATAACAGAAAAACGGTTCCTCCCGATGTTGCTCAATAAACGTCAGCGCATTATCAAACCACACATCCGTGCAATACCCATCCGCCTTCTCCGGCACCCCATTCCGAAAATACGTATCATCAAAATAATCATTGCCCCAAAAATCCGCCTCCTGGCCCACACCACCCCCGCCATGGGCAAAGACCTCCGCAAAGCCCCGATGCTCCGGGCGATACGGATAATTATCCCCCAGATGCCACTTCCCGAACATGCCCGTCTTGTACCCACTCGCAGCAAACACCTCCGCCATGGTCGTCTCATCGGCACACAAGATGGATCGTCCCATAATCGTATGCCAGATCCCCATACGCAACGCATACCGCCCCGTCATCAAACTCGCCCGCGTAGGCGCACAGGTCGGCGACACATGAAAATCCGTCAAGCGCATAGCATCATCATGCAACGCATTCAGATGCGGCGTTTTGATGTACGGATTCCCATGGGCACCCACATCCCCATACCCCTGATCATCCGTCATAACCAGAATCACATTGGGCCGTTCCGCAGCCACCGCCGGGACGCTAATTCCCATCAATAGTATTAAGGCAACCAAGCTATATCTAAGAACAGACACCATAAAATCTCCCAAGTATTTGTAGTAGCAACGCTATCAGAGCGGGGGAGAGGAGCGCAATGTGGCCCTTGCCGGGCGGATTTCCAATCGTGTTGTGAATGACAGGGGTAGAAGGCATTTAATTTATTTTTTGTCGTCCTCTCGGAGGCGGGGACCTCCGTGTTTACCCTACTGGCTCAATTCGGAACCCCAAACCGTTAATGCCACAACCAGTGCCCATACCGTCTTTCCCGCAAGGCGGGAATCCAGGGGCCAGTGAACACAAAGCTGCGGAGGTACTGGGTCCCCGCGGGGAAGACGCGTGTGTAGAGCTCCCACAAAAAGTAGGCATAGCCTCCCCTATAAATAGATGCGCCCACACAATCTACGCCCGGTGGCCTAATTGCGTGCCCCTACGGTAGTTCCGTATAATGGCGCACCTCGATAGGGTAAGTGGACAAGCCCGGTTAATTTTGTCCTGAGCAGTTGCAATGAATGGAGTTCAAAATCCAATGGCCGAGATGGTAGAAATCTTTGATACGACCCTCCGCGATGGGGAACAATCGCCCGGCGGCAGTATGGACGAGCATGAAAAACTTCGAATGGCGCTCCAACTAGAACGCCTTGGGGTCAACACCATCGAAGCCGGATTTCCCATCGCCTCTAACCAGGAATACGAAGTCGTCAAGAAAATCGCGGGTACTATCAAGAACTGCCGTGTGGCTGCCCTCGCCCG
>CALAXS010000114.1 GCA_937895305.1 uncultured bacterium | reverse complement strand
CGCATGATGGATGTCCACCCCGGTTTTTCGCTGACGATCGTATAGGCACTTCATACCCGCAATCATCGTTTCCGACACTACATCAAAAAGGTGATGTGCCCGCTCTGGATTCATCATCAGATCCATAAAAATCTGATCGCCACGAATCCGAAAAGCTGTATTCAGCACACCCTGCCAGTTGATATAGCCCGCTACACGTCCGAACTCGCGCTCAATAAGGTCTACCTGTTCCATGAGCTGTACAAAAACCGGGCTCACTGAAAGGTCCGGGACCGCCAATGCGTCAGCTTCCTGGTCGGACAGGTACTCGTGTCGGGCAGCGGGCCAATTGTCCACATAGTATTCTGCACCCACGCCAAAGAGCATTTACATGGTTAATGCGCCATGGACTCCATCGAGTGTGGGTATCGTGGATTCAGGCTCGTCACCACCCAGCTGTAAAGTAGGGAAACGTCGATTCAGTTCCTGGCGCATAGTGATCAGGGTATCGCGTCGATAGAGCGGGTCCAGATGCCACTTCTCGGAGAAATCTATGTGGCAGCTTTTATGATACCAATTGGGCGTGAAACCATATTCGACACGCATCGCCGATTCGGAACCGTCGCAGGGCGTACGGGTGGCCGGTGCGGAAGGTGCAATATAGCTTTTGAGTTGTCCCACGGTTTATATCCTGTTCTTTGTCAATTGAGTACAAGCCTACACGCCCAAATTCGTTAGTACAAGCAACAACCTCACCCGTCATTGCAAGGACGAACCCGCTAGGCGGGAATTGGCCGTTCGGAAATGAGTGCGTTCGACCAGGAATTCTACAGCCTCAGTCCCGAATCGGGCTAAGCATGTATACGCGGAGATTCCCGCCTCCACGGGAACGACAGGAAAGGCGGGCGAAGTTTAGTCATCGTTAGGTTGCTGGACTATTCCGCCTTATCTATAATGAACGGATAGCATGATTGCATCATTGTTATTCCAGTTAGAGAGAAGGGGAGAAAAACATGACAGGTCGTCAACGGGTTTTAGCGCAACTGGCCCATGCGGAAACGGATTCCCTGCCCATGATGGGCATCACCATGATGTATGCCACGGATCAAATCGGGGTACCTTATCGTGACTATGCAACAGATTACCGGGTGTTGGTAGAGGGCCAGTTAAAAACAGCCGAGCTCTTCGACATGGACCATGTGTCCGTCATTTCAGACCCCGGCCGTGAAGCGGCAGATTGTGGGGCTACGGTAGTCTACTTCGATAACCAGCCCCCGGCCATTGATGAAATGAATGCACGACTGGCGAATAAATCCGATCTGGTCTCATTGAAGATGCCGGATCCACTGGGTGGCGGTCGCATGCACGACCGGGTCAAAGCTGCTGCCCTCTTCAAGGAACAGGTACGTCAGGATAAACTCATCGAGGGTTGGGTCGAGGGGCCGTGTGCTGAGGGGGCTGACCTGCGTGGTATCAACACCCTCATGATGGATTTTTATGACGACCCGGACTTTATCCGTGACCTCTTTGCCTTCAACGTGGAAATGGCGCTTGCCTTTGCCAGAGCGCAAGTGGATGCAGGCGTAGACATCATCGGTGTAGGTGACGCCGCTGCCTCCCTCATCGGCCCCCAGCTTTATGAAGAGTTTGTATTCCCCTATGAGCAGAAGCTGGTGGATGGCATCCACGCTATGGGGTCGCGGGTGCGCTTGCATATCTGTGGCAACATTACCCCTATTCTGGCAAAGGTCGGGGAGCTGGGTTGCGACATAGTGGATCTGGATTCCATGGTCTCCGTGGCTGCGGCCCGCGAAGCTATGGGGCCAACGCAGGTACTTCTCGGAAATATGGATCCTGTTGCCGTACTAAAAAATGGGACCGTAGAAGATGTGCTAAAAGCCAGCGCGACAGCACACCTGGAAGCAGGCTCCGCTTTTATCCTGGGTGCGGGCTGTGAAATCCCGCGGGGCACCCCGAAAGAAAACGTCTTGGCCCTGTCGGCGTATGCGAGAGCGCATTAGGAGTTGCATTCCTGTTATTGACGAGTAGGGTGAGGTTTGTGGTGGGCATGCTTCCGAGGCAGAGCCTCGGGGTATGCATTCCCAAGCTGGAGCTTGGGAACGATGGGAAAAGTGCAGTCTTCAACGCATCGCTAAACTCATCAAAATTTGACTATCCCAAATCCCGTCATTCCCGCGGAGGCGGGAATCTCCGCGTAAACATGCGTAACCCAGGTCGGGACAAATGTTCAGCATTTCGGGTAGAACCTACCTCATTTGCGAGGCAGAGCCTCGGGATATGCATACCCACGCAAAGCATGGGAACGAGAAGATCTGTGGCGTATCGCATCGCTCTTCGCTATAACACGCGCCTTATTGGTGCGCCGCTACAGCGGCCTTTATCGCTTCGATGTGCTTTGGTGACGTACCGCAACACCCGCCTACAATCAGCGCCCCTGCATCAAGCAATTCAGGTACACACGCCGCCATAAAATCCGGGGTCTCTGGATAGGTCTCGCCATCATCCGTCAACACGGGCAGCCCCGCATTTGGATGAACCAACACAGGCGTATCCGGTGCTGCACGATGCAACGCACGGACCACATCAATCATCTGTCGGGAACCCTGGCTACAGTTCGTCCCCAGAATATCCGCTCCGGCATCGATCAAGGCCAGGGCCATTTCTTCGGGTGAGGCCCCCATCATGGTGTGGTACGTTCCCCCGGATTCGCTGTCGTAGGTAAAGGAACAAATAATCTCCAGGTTGGTGCTTTCCTTGATGGCGCGTACCGCAAGGACCGCTTCGTCGATGGCCGACATGGTTTCCACGTTACAGGCATCAGCACCACCTGCTTCGAGGGCCAGGGCCTGCTCTCTAAACACATCGGCAAGCACTTCTTCGGTGATGTCCTGCATCATCAGGATTTTTCCGCTGGGCCCGATGGAGGCCGCAACGTTTACCTCCTCCCCCGCCGCCTCGCGGGAAAGTCGTGCAGCCGCTTGATTAATCTCCACCGTTCGGTCGCCAAGGCCATAGGCAGCAAGCTTGATACGCGTCCCCCCGAAACTGTTGGTGGTGACCATGTCAGAACCCGCAGCGATATACTTTTCCGCGATTCCCCGCACCACATCCGGGCGCTCAATGTTCCACAATTCAGGACACTCACCTGCCTTCAGGCCATTGGCGATGAGAAAGGTCCCCCATGCTCCATCAGAAATAAGCGCGCCTTGTTCTTTGATCTTTTCGCAGATGCTTTTCATGTGACTTCCCCTGGTCGATGATGCTATCTATTAAGATCATTACGATAGCAGAGTCCGGGGAATCCATACAAGATAAGTTGGCCCAAGGTAGGGGCACAAGCTACTATAAAGGTCAGGAATCAATCGAAAGGAACTATCCACATGAATACAAGCTGGAAAAAATGGCATT
>CALAXS010000113.1 GCA_937895305.1 uncultured bacterium | reverse complement strand
AACATTGGGAGGAATAAATAAATTCCCTTAAATACAAATCACACCACTAGCTTGGACCAGAGGATGTTGGTGTCGAAGTCATTGCTACCACTGTCCAATCGTCTGGTCCAAGCCAGATTGCCACGTCGCTGCGCTCCTCGCAATGACAGGTGAGGTAGAGATCTTGTGTAACACAAAGTCATAATTAGTTTTGTTTGACTACACGCGGAGGTGCACACCATGAAGCTCGCGATTATCGGTACGGGATATGTAGGACTGGTAAGTGGTACTTGCTTCAGCGACATGGGGCATGACGTGATTTGTGTGGATGTGGATGAGGCGAAGATTCAAGCCCTCAGTAGTGGTCAAGTCCCCATTTATGAGCCCGGGCTGGAGGAGATGGTAAAGACAAATGTAGCGGAGGGACGGCTCCTATTCAGCACCAATGTCGCCAAGGCCATACGTGAGTCGCTGGTCCTCTTTATTGCGGTGGGCACACCACCCCAGGAGGATGGCACTGCGGACCTCCAGTATGTGCTGAACGTGGCGAAGAGTATCGGGGAATCCATGGATGGGTATAAAATCATCGTGGATAAATCGACGGTGCCCGTGGGTACTGCGGATAAGGTACGGGCCACCATTCAAGCCGCTCTGGATGCCCGGGGTGAATCCCATGAATTTGATGTGGTCTCCAATCCTGAATTCCTGAAGGAAGGCGCGGCCATAGAAGATTTCATGGTGCCGGACCGGGTGGTGATAGGCTGTGATAACACCAAGGTGAAGGTCCTGATGGAGGAGTTGTATGCCAACTTTGCAAAGAACGGTCGACCCATCCTCTTTATGTCGACCCGATCAGCGGAGATGACCAAGTATGCGGCTAATGCCATACTGGCGACGAAGATTTCGTTTATGAATGAGGTCGCCGGAATTTGCGAGCGCGTAGGTGCGGATGTGGATGATGTGCGCAAGGGCATTGGTTCGGACAAACGCATTGGCTATCGCTTTATTTTTCCGGGCATCGGGTATGGCGGTTCGTGTTTTCCCAAGGATGTGAAAGCCCTCATCCAGATAGCGCGTGAAGTGGGTGCAGAACCTCGGCTATTGCCTACGGTGGATGCAGTAAATGAGGCCCAGAAGCGGGTGTTACTGGAAAAAATGTTGACCTACTACCATGGCGATGTGAAGGGGAAATGCTTCGCCATCTGGGGGCTGGCCTTTAAGCCGGAGACGGATGATATTCGTGAAGCCCCGGCACTGGTCATGGTGGAGGCCCTGCTGGCAGCGGGAGCGCGGGTACGTGCCTATGACCCGAAAGCGGAAGAACAAACCCGGAGGCAACTTGGTGAGCGTGAAGGGCTGGAATACATTGCCCATTACTATGATGCGGTGGAAGGCTGCGATGCCCTAATCCTGGCGACCGAATGGTCGTTTTTTCGCAACATCGACATGGAACGTATCAAGGGCAGTCTCAACGCGCCTGTGCTCTTTGACGGGCGTAATGTGTACAACCCGGCCATCCTTAAGCGGCATGGCTTCGATTACTTTTCCATTGGGCGGGATCCGGTCTTCGGGTTTAGCGAACAATAATTTGAGATACACTACGCCGTACTGAATAAGAAAAACACCGTTTAACCACAAAGAGCACAAAGTTAAGAGGCTTGAAGTTATTGTCAGGGCTACGACGATGCCCTGACAAGGGATGCTCGTTTTTTAATCTTTCTTTTCCCTCGTTCCCATGCTCCGCGTGGGAATGCATACGGTCCACAGACTGACAACACTTACTCCGACTATTCAGACATCTGGGCCAAGCCAGATTAGCACCTGCTCCGCCTCGCAATTGTAGATGTTTAATAATTCGAGGACAAAAATCTTTTTCGGAGACGGCTAAAACATAAAAGTCGTCATACCTGCGAAGGCAGGTAGCCACAAGACTCGGACGCGGTCGATATCTATACACGTGAAAGTATTGCTTAAAATTTTCAGCCCTTCTGTTCCTGGATAGTCTTCTGGATTCCTGCCTTCGCAGGAATGACGGAATTGGAGATAGTTGTGTTTGTAAAATGCTTGGCTGTGCATTGGGGGTTGTACAGGCAACTTTTCTGTCCTCGAATTACTAGAGCGCTTTAACAAATTATAGATACGGAGCTGCGTCAGTGAGGACAAGGT
>CALAXS010000112.1 GCA_937895305.1 uncultured bacterium | reverse complement strand
GGGCCAAGCTAGATTGCCACGCTTCATTCACATTCGGCTCGCAATGACGGGTTATTATGTATCGATGAATAGTAGAAGAACTTTTTGTACAGCAGAGATTAACTTAAACAATTTATGAAGGAGCGGAACGGTGAAACAGCGTTACATAGCAGGATGGATGGTATTGGTCATGGCGGTCTTGAGTGGCTGCGGGGGACAGGACAAGGCACCTTCGGATACACAGGCCGGGAGTGGTGATGGTGATGCGAAGAAAGGCCTGACCATTGCTGTGATTCCAAAGGGACTGGCCCATCAATTCTGGCTCACGGTGAAGGCGGGTGCAGATGCTGCGGGTGCTGAATTCGGTGCTGAAATCATCTGGCAGGGTCCTGCGAAAGAAACGGAAGTAGCGAAGCAGATTAATATCGTGCAGGACATGCTGAATAAAGGCGTGGATGGTATCGTCCTGGCAGCCTGTGATGAAAACGCATTGGTACGCCCCATCGAAACAGCTATGGGCAAAGGTGTGCCTGTGGTGACCATCGATTCCGGCGTAAAATCCGACAAGCCTGTTTCTTTTGTCGCGACGGACAACGTGGCGGGTGCCCGTCTAGCAGCGGATGCACTCCTTGAGTTGACGGGTGGGGGCAAGGTGGCGCTCATCGCTTTTGTACCCGGTGCGGCCACATCTGAGTTGCGTGAGCAAGGCTTTAAGGAAGGGGTGGAATCCCATCCCGAACTGGAACTGGTGGCGACGCAGCATTGCTATAGCGATGTGGCCAAGGCCATGGACATCACGCAGGATCTTCTGACCAGTCATAGCGACCTCAAGGGCATCTTTGCAGCGAATGAAGCCGCGGCCATCGGTGCAGCCCAGGGCGTGAAAGCAGCAGGTAGAGCGGGTGAAATCAAGATTGTGGCCTTTGATGCGGCCAAGGAAGAAGTGAGTGCCCTCGAAGAAGGTACCCTCCAGGCGCTCATCGTGCAGAACCCGTTTAACATGGGATACATGGGAGTGAAGGCCGTACTGGACGCTATCAAGGGTGAGTCTGTTGAGAAACGTATTGATACGGGCGTGACAGTCGTCACGAAAGAGAACCTCAACGATGCAGACGTGCAGAAGATTATTAATCCCGAAGTATAATCAGGAATTTCAAATTATTTTCTAACAATGGGAAATCATTTTTTGACATTTCAAAGTCTTTAATTCACCCGTCATTGCGAGAAGCGCAGCGACGTGGCAATCTGGCTTGGCCCAGACGACTGGACAGTGGCAGTTATGACTCCGACACCAACATCTTTCGGGTCAAGCTAGATTGCCGCGCCTCGTAATACTCGGCTCGCAATGACGTGCTTTTTGAAGTTGGTTTTAATAATAAAATACGAGTAGACCTTGGAGTAAAACTCAACTGGAGTAATGCTATGGCCCCGCAATCGACCAATCGACGCACCTTTCTGAAATCCACCATGGCTGCCGTGGCAGCACCTATGATTGTGCCGTCCAGTGTGCTCGGTCTGGGGGATAGCACCGCACCCAGTGAACGGGTGACCTTGGGCGCTATTGGTGTGGGTAACCGTGGTCGGAGCAATCTGGGTCATTTCCACGAAGAAAAACGAACCCAGGTGGTGGCCGTATGTGATGTGGACCAGAACCATCGCGAAAGCGCGCGCAAGATGACGGGCCTGGAGCAGGATGCCAGCTACAACCATTTCATGGACGTGATTAACCGCGACGACATCGACGCCGTATCCATCGCCAGCCCTGATCACTGGCATGTTATCCATACGATTGAAGCGGCGAAGTCCGGTAAAGACATTTTCTGCGAGAAACCCGCATCGGTGTGCATTGCTGAAGGCCGCAAGATGGCCGATGCGGTGACGAAGTATGATCGCGTGATGCAGATGGGTACCTGGCGACGGTCTCTGGCGGGGTGTCGTACCGCTTGCGAGCTCGTGCGTAACGGATACATCGGCGAATTGCAGACCATCGAGTGTGGCGTACCGGAAGGCTATCATGTAAAAGGTGACTTTAAACCGGGCCACCCGGTTGAGCCTGTGCCGAAGGAGCTGGACTATGACCTCTGGCTGGGGCCCGCGCCCGACGCGCCCTATACTCCCGGTCGTTGTCATTTTAATTTTCGATGGTTGCTGGATTATTCCGCGGGCTACATCACCGACTGGGGCGCCCATTACTATGACATCGGACAATGGGGCAACAACACCGACCACACTGGTCCGGTGCACATTTCTGGTGCGGCAGAGTTTCCCAAGTCGGGTCTCTACGATGCGTCAGTGAAACATCTCATTGAATATGAATATGCCAGTGGCGTACGTATGGTGGCCTTTAGCAGTAGTGATGGTAGTCGCTACGGCATGAAGTTTATCGGCACCGAGGGCTGGATTCATGTGGAGAGCAATGACATTAGCTCCGGCCCGGAAGGCATCGCGAAGATTGAGTTGAAAGACACAGACACACGTCTATACACCAGCGATAATCACATTGTGAACTTCATTGATTGTGTTTATAGCCGTGGTGAGACCGCAGCACCCATGGAGTCCGGTCACCGTACCGCGACCATCTGCCACCTCGGTCATATTGCGACGACCCTCAAGCGACCATTGGAGTGGGACCCGGAGAATGAAAAGTTCGTCGGCGACCGCGAGGCCAATGCCCTGCGCGAACGTCCCATGCGTGGCACCTGGACGATTTAATTTAATAACGACCAGTGAAGTTAATATGTCTATTCTGGTCACTTCCTCTTCTTTTCAATCAATGCGAGCAAGAGATTATCGTCGGCGGCGCATCCTTGCAATGACCGGTGATTTTGGATCTCGTTCCCATGCTCTGCGTGGGAATGCATACGTGACGTATCCATGAACAATGTCAGCACGTCATACGTTTATCTTTTCGCTGCCACAAAGTTCCGGTACGCCTTAATCACATCATCACGCCCGGTCCAGGGCTGTATGACCATACGCACATCCAGCGCGTATTCCTCGCCTACTTTGTAGTCGGGCACCAGCAACTGAAAGTCCCAGGCAGGATTGGTGTCTTGCTCGTTGGGCGTGCTTCCGCCACCGGAGGGCGACTGGGTCATACGCAGGACGTGGTCGGTCTTGTACATGAAAATGATTACATGGTCCCGAAATCGGCCGTAGTAGAAAGGCGCTGCGTAGCGCACCTCCGCCGGGCTGGCATAGAGATTACCCTCGCCCTGATGAAAGTTTAACTCCAGAGTATCGCTTTCTGAAAAGACCGAGCTGTTTGAGCCGTGGGTTTGCGTACCGTATTGATACCACTGAGGCGCATCCAGCGTAGAACCCGCCTTCAAAAAATAGATGCTCTTGTTGATGGGCGCGTTCATGTACGAGGCCCAGAATACGCAGAGGGCATCGCCCTCGAAGGCATCCGCCTTGTGGGGCGTGCAGCGATAGGCCATATCAATAACACCCGATGCGGTGAGGCTAAAGGTGGTCCAGCTTTCCACGCCATAGTGGGGCGTTTTCGGTTGATGGAGTTCCGCTTTCGTGTCACTCAATTGTAGAAACGACATGGGCGCATGGCGCGGCTCAAAGAATACCTCGCTTTTTTCTGGGCGCGGCCTGGTGTCGAAATAATGCTCCAGATTCAGTCCGGCATAGAAGGGTACAAAAGGGGTGTCGCTCAGGCCCGGCATGGAGATCTGGAACACGCCGTTGTACTTCTGTTTGTGGGTATCGCCCCAGGCGGCATTGTTTCCCACGACGCATTCAAAGTCGCCGAGTTTCAGGATACCGTTATCCGCAGCGAGTGCAGGCAAGACCATAGAACTCATCAAGACAATTAGTAACGCACGCATGGGGAACTCCTTTTATAAAAAATACCCCCCGGCCAAGCCGGAGGGTACTGCAACTTAAAACTGGACCCGGATCTTATCCGACTGCGTCGATGGCCTTCTGCCAATTTTCGAGACCTTTAATGATACCCGGTGCGGGGTTTTTGTCAAAGAGTTCGAATTCCAGCATAAGGGGCCCTGCGAAATTAATCTTCTTCAGCACCTTGGCGACTTCAATCAAGTCCATATCGCCTTCGCCCAGGATTTGTTCTTCCTCGCCATGGACCCAGTCCTTCAGGTGCATGGAAATAACGCGGTCGCCCAGGGCTTCCAGCACTTCATGGGGCTTTTCGCCGGAGCGAATCACGTGGCCCGTGTCGACGCAGGCACCGATGAGGGGGTTCATGTCCTTCACCACTTCCAGGGTGTCCATAACACCATCATACTTGGCGCCGGGACCATGGTTGTGGATAGCAATGGCAATGCCATATTCCTGAGTCAGCTTATCCAGACTATTAAATGCGTTTTTCATGGGGTTGGCGGTGAGTACTTCAATGCCCATGGCCTTGGCGAAGTCGAATTTTACCCGGCTGGCCTCTTCGTCTTTGGTGAAGTTTTCCACGCCAAAGCTCAATACATTGATACCCGAAGCATCCACCATTTTTTTCGTGGCTGCAAAGTTTTCGTGTTCTGATGCGGGGGGCATGTGGCCCGAGAAAACTTCCAGATTGTTCAGGCCCGTTTTCTTCAGCTCGCCGATTGCATCTTCAAAGCTGAAGCTGCGGAAGGAATAACTCTGGCAGCCCATGCGGTGACCACCATAGGGCTTGGCAGCCTGTGCAGTTCCAGGCAGGAATGCTGCTGCGGTTGCGGCAGCGGTACTTGCTAAAAATGTTCTACGATTCATT
>CALAXS010000111.1 GCA_937895305.1 uncultured bacterium | reverse complement strand
ATTCTACTTCTAAGTTAGGCGGAAATATATGAAACAAAGCATGAAACTACTATATGTAATAGTCGTTGTCGGAACTCTTTTGGCGTTTTCTCCACATAGCCTGGCAAAGGAACCGAATCGCTATGACGGCAGTTGGGAATCGCTACAGCAGATGCCGGTACCGGCCTGGTTTGATGATGGCAAGATAGGGATATTCATCCACTGGGGACCGTACAGTGTGATTGGCTACAAAAAAGGCGGGCGCGGCTATGCCGAGCATGTGCCAAAGGGGCTCTATCGGGAGCCGGCTCACTATTATCCTTACATGAAGAAGCGTTGGGGCGCTCATCCCCCGGAGTTTGGGTACAAGGACATCATTCCAGAATTCAAATCCGAGAACTGGGAGCCGGCTGAATGGGCGAAGCTGTTCAAGGAGGTGGGTGCCCATTATGTGGTCCTGACGGCAGAGCATCACGATGGGTGGGCCAACTGGGATTCTGATCTCACGCCGTGGAATGCAGTCGATAAAGGACCGAAGCGTGACCTCGTAGGCGACCTGGGCAAGGCGGTACGCAAGCAGGGATTGAAATATGCACCGTCTTATCACCGTGAACGGCACAGCTCCTTTTTTGCCGAAAAACTCTATGTCGTACACGCCACGCCCCTGCCCGATATTGTTGAAGAGATTAAGCGTGTACCAGAGGCCGCTTCCCTCTATGGCCCCTTTGGTTTTTCGAAGGAATTCGTGGATGATTATGTAGCACGTTGGAAAGAGATTCAGGAAAAATATCATCCCGACATGCTGTGGATGGATGACTTTCCCATCTATACCCGCGACGGCAACAATGTCCGCGAAGGCCTGGCGAAGCCAGAGATTCAATATCTGGACGATAGGATGCGCGGCATGATTTCCGATTTCATGAACAATGGTGCAGCCCGGGGACAGGCCGTCTACTGCAACAACAAAGGGGGCAATCGAAATTGGCCCGCTGGCGTGGGTTGCCTGGAGAAGGATAACCTCAAGTTAGAGGTGATTGGTCCGAAGTGGCAGAGTTGCACCACCTTTGGCACCTCCTTCGGGTATCTCGAGGGTGATACCTATAAATCGATCGAAAGTGTCATTCATGAAATGATCGAGGTAATCAGCCGAAACGGTAACTTTCTGATTAATATCGGCCCGAAAAGCGACGGGACCATTCCAGAAGCGCAGGTCGAACGGCTACGTGCCATGGGCGACTGGCTCAAGATTAATGGGGACGCTATCTACGGTACCCGCTACTGGAAGGTGAATCAGCAGGAGAATGGACATCTGGCTTTCACGACGAAGGGAAAGAAGCTCTACGCCATTGCGATGAAAAAGCCAACCCAGCCCTTGACGATAGAAGGTACTTCAGGGTGGACTGCGGAGCAGATTAAATCGCTCAAACTCCTTGGTGCACGCGGTAAAGTGAAGTGGACAATGACATCCGATGGTTTACAATTAAACCCACCGACCAATTTGGGTGCGAGTAAGTATGCCTGGACTTTTGAGATAGTGTGCGCCAAAGAACAGCACCATCCTAATGCTATTCAGACGGATGCGTCAGCAGTCATGACGGGAGAAAAGTAGGTGGGGCATGAGAGGGGTGTTGGTAAAAATGGAAAGTAGAAAACTAATGTTCAAAAACATATTGGTATTACTGTTATCCCTTACCTGCCTATTCGATTTGGAGTCTGCCTTGGCCACCGAAGCCCCACCGAATATCGTCCTGATTTTTGCCGACGACTTAGGCTACGGCGACCTCGGCTGCTACGGCGCGACGAAAGTGAAGACATCCAATATCGACAGGCTCGCGGAAGAGGGTCGCCGATTTACCGATGCCCATTCGGCTTCAGCGGTGTGTACGCCCTCGCGTTATGCACTGTTGACCGGGTGCTACCCAAGAAAGTTCACCTCACTTTAGATACGCCCATGCTTTTCGATCTGGATACCGATGTTGGCGAAAGGACGAACGTCGCTGCAGAACATCGTGAGATTGTGGATAGGCTGCTGAAGAAAGCGGATAAAATTCGGGGCGAATTGGGAGACGTCAATGTCTTCGGTTCAGCTCAAAGACCGCATGGCCTTGTGCAACCCCAGGAAAGAGAGCACGGGTCGGTAAGTATAAAAAAACCAAAGTGTAGTGCCTGCCTTGATAGGTGATTTTTATATGATTCTGTAAGCCGTGTTTACGATTCTTGTTATAAGAAATAGTGCGCTGCTTTTTCTGTACTCACATTGGCCTGTTACGGGGAGCCATCAATCATAATGCGAGAATCAGTAAGTTACTGGTGCTCGCATTTTATTGATAAAGTTTGGTATTGCTATGCGCGTCAGGGATCTTCTTGCGGATCCGGGTGTGGCGATGCAGTTTTTATAGCACCTTCGATTTCTTCTTTGAGTACATCGGACAATCTACCTTGACGCTTCAGGTAGCCGGTGCAATTGTGAAAGGGGGTATCCAGGGGCACCACTTTGACATCGGGCATGGTGCTTAGCCATTTCGCAACTTCTACATCGGGACGACAGCCATTACCATGGAATGCAGTTACGGGTGGGCGTTCGCCTTCTGATTCGGCATAGGCACCCAGGGGATAACGCGCCATAGTGGGGCCAAAGTCTTTGGTGAGACGCTTGCCAAGATAGGTGCCCGCAAGTACCAGCGAGAATGTCTGCAAATGGGCTGTCGGTGTGCGTAGTAACAGTGGCAGGTCGAAGAGTGTCTTTAACCAAACGTCGCGCCGCGTGTAGGCATGCGAATCAAGTGTAGGGCCGAATGCGATGGCCTTGTCCATGTTGCAGCGTGTGGCGAAGTGCATGGCGGCATTACCGCCCAGGGAGGCACCAATGGCAATATTGTGGGTAGCCCCGAGCGATTCCTTGATTTCGTTCACCTTTTCTTCGAAGAATTCCAGACCGTTGTGCTGCCCATCTGGTGCAACGCAATAGGCCATGCGGCGAATATCTCGAACGAAGACGTGATTGCATTCAATCTCGGTACGATTCAAAATTTTTCCAAACTCGAAGGCAGGCAAGCCGCCAAATAGTGCTGCAAAACCTGAGAAACAGAACAGCGTGACATCGGCACCGCGGTCATCTATCAAGACATACTTCTCGTTGTCGAGCGAGCCATCATTCTCCATGGCATGGGCGACACCGGGGGCCAGTAGTTTGGTTATCCAATGGGCAATTTTTTTGAGCATGCAGAAATACCTTGTGGTTGAGTAAAACGACATCTCGTCGAGACTGAGCCAAGTCTACGCGAGGCATTGGTGAAATGCACATTTTTGGCGATGTTGTCTGCGGATTCTGCCTTGTTAGGGTGTAGCAGCTACGGGGTTCTCGCATTATGTTGAATACTATTACTTTTGGGGGCCGTAGCCATCCTTTGCAGTGCCATCTTCATTAATCTTGTCACAGGCCCACAACAAGCCCTTCGCTTCAATATGCATCCATTCGTCAATCTCAAACGTAGCGGTATTATGGCCTGTGGTGACGCTAAATATCTTGGCGTTGCCATATTGATTGGCAAACATGATGGGATACACGTGCTCTCCCTGGTGGCCTGTTGCGATGGGGAGGGAATGACTGAAGACTTTATCGATGACATAGAGTTCCTCATCTCCGGTAACAAATTCTTTCGTCCCGACCAGGATGGGATGGGTTGGTACGTCGAAGGTGACCGTGATGGGCTTTTGGTGGGTGTGTTGCTTTGAAGTCGCGCCCAGGCTTGCGCGCCATTCTTCGCCTTCCATAGCCCTGAACGTGTGAAATGCACAATGAATCATTACGGCACCAACACGGGATTCAAAATGTTCCTTCGCTACCGCACTGCCTACTTCATCACCTACGTCGGCGGAGCATTCATTATGGATTACCACGTCATACCCGCTCGTCCAGTTTTCTTTCTTAAAGACAGAATGTACATGCCGGGTACCC
>CALAXS010000110.1 GCA_937895305.1 uncultured bacterium | reverse complement strand
AATACATCCGGGAAGCCCTGGCCAGGCGCAACGCAAACATCGATCTGGATGCCATTCTGGCCGTGGATATGCAACGACGAAAACTGGTCCATGAAATGGAACAGCTTCGTGCGGAACAAAACGCAGCCAGTAAAGAAATTGGTGTAAAAAAACAGGCGGGGGAGGATGCTGCTGAGGCCATTGCTGCGGTAGCGGACATCAAACAGAAAATCGCGGGACTGGATGATTCGGTACGCAGTGTGGATGAAGAATTACGCAATGCGCTGCTGGTCATTCCCAATTGTCCTGCCGAGGATGTACCCATCGGCAAGGACGAAAACGACAACCGCGAGGAGCTGGTCTGGGGCGAGAAGCCTCTGCTCGATTTTGAGCCGAAAGACCATGTGGCACTGGGTGAAGACCTGGGCATCCTCGATTTTGAATGCGCTGCCAAGCTCACGGGTTCGCGCTTTTGCCTGAGCAAAGGCGCAGGCGCGCGGCTGGAACGGGCACTCATCAGTTTTATGCTGGACCTGCATACGGAGGAACATGGCTATACCGAAATCCTGCCGCCTTTCATCGTGAACAGTGATTCCATGCAGGGTACGGGGCAGCTGCCCAAGTTTGCAGAGGACAGCTTTAAGCTGGAGAACACGGATTACTGGCTTATCCCTACGGCGGAAGTACCCGTGACCAATATGCATCGGGATGAAATGCTTGCAGGTAAAGACCTCCCGCTCCATTACACGGCCTATACACCGTGCTTTCGTAGTGAAGCCGGGTCCTATGGCAAGGACACGCGGGGCATGATTCGCCAGCACCAGTTTAACAAGGTGGAGTTGGTAAAGTTTTGTGCACCGGAGGATTCGTGGGATGAGTTGGAAAAGCTCACCAACAACGCGGAGACCGTGCTGCAAAAACTGAATCTTCATTATCGTAAGGTAACCTTGTGTACAGGCGACCTGGGCTTTTCTGCCGCGAAGACCTATGACCTGGAAGTATGGCTCCCGGGGCAGAATGCCTTCCGCGAGATTAGCTCTTGCTCCAACTTCCAGGACTTCCAGGCGCGTCGGGCCAACATCCGTTTCAAACGTGACAAGAAACCGGAATTCGTACATACCATTAATGGCTCGGGCCTGGCCGTGGGACGTACCGTACTCGCCATCATGGAGAACTATCAACAGGCAGACGGCACTATCGTGGTACCGGAAGTCTTGCGTCCGTACATGGGTGGGCTGGAAGTTATTAAGTAGCCGTGTAGAGGCAGGAGCCTCGGAATATGCATTCCCACGCAGAGCATGGGAACGAGGGAAGTCTAAGCCCACTGGTTCCCATGCTGTGCGTGGGAATCTGGGCGAACCAGATTCAGTCGTCGCCTATCCTTATCTTGTATTCTACGCGACGATTCAAGGGTAAGTTTTGAGGTTTACTGGGGTCTGCAGTGGGTAGGGATGAGCCAAAGCTTTTTATACTTACACGCTCAGCCTCGATACCCGTAGAGATAAGATAGTCTGCTACAGCCTGGGCACGACGTTCACCAAGTTTTATGTTATAGGCCTCGTCGCCTATGTGGCAGGTGTGCCCTTCGATCGATGCAATACTTTTGGCGTATTCCTTCATAAGCGCAGAAACTTTTTTGATTGCCACTATTCCTGCTGTATTAATTTCAGTGCTATCAAAT
>CALAXS010000109.1 GCA_937895305.1 uncultured bacterium | reverse complement strand
GGAGAACGCATTGAATCGACTTGAACGCACATTGACCCATGCGGATCAGGCGCAGGTACGTACTATTGAGCAGCAGTTGCAACGACTTTGTAACAGCCTCGCACCTGAACGTAAGCCCCAGGAACGGGTGCTTTCTATCGTGTCGTTTCTATTTGAACAGGGCTGGGATATGATTCCACGACTGCTCGCCGTAATGGAGCTGGAAGATTTTGGATTACAGGAGATCGAGCTGTGAGTGTAGATGTACTTGCCATAGGTGCCCATCCGGATGATGCAGATTTGGGCGTGGGCGGACTGTTGCTCAAGCTGGCCGCTCAGGGACAACGCACAGCCATCCTGGATTTAACCCAAGGTGAATCGGGTACACGGGGTACGGTAGTAGAACGTCAACAGGAGGCGGAAAACGCGGCACAGCTTCTACAGCTTACGCAACGTGATAATGCAGGATTGCCCGATGGCGCGCTGGCGGACACCCTTGAACAACGCACAGTGGTTGCAGACTGTATTCGTCGGCTACAACCGAAAATGCTGCTCCTGCCCATGGTGCCCGATCGTCATCCCGATCATGAAGCGGCGCACCATCTGTGTAAGTCTGCGAATTTCTTTGCGGGTGTAGCAGGATTAAAAACAGCGCATGCGTCATACCGTGCTGCACAGACCTATTTTTATCACCCCTATCATCAGGGGAAGGAACAGCCGACCCATATTGTTGATATTACAGCACACTTTGAGGAAAAACTGACCGCATTGGGTGCTTACAAGTCACAATTTTATAACAAAGACTATGATGGACCTGAAACACTGGTGGCTTCAAAGGCATTTTGGAATGATATTACTACCCGGGCATCTTATTGGGGCCAGCGCATAGGGGTAGCCTATGGCGAACCCGTTTTTGCAGCAGGACCTGAACCGTTTATTTGGCCCATACCTGGAGCGTAAAGCACTCAATCTGGAGAACGTATTACTATGAAAATCGGAATAACCTGCCAGCCCTCTGCCGGAGGGAGTGGTATCCTCGCTACGGAACTGGGTATGGCCCTGGCCGAGCGGGGTCACGAGATTCATTTTGTTACATCCGAGCCCCCCTTTCGTCTCAAGGGCTATCATGAAAATATCTTTTCCCACTATGTAGATACCGTATCGTACCCCTTGTTCAGGTCGCCACCCTACTCCCTTTCCCTCGCGTCGAAAATCAGTGAGGTCGCCGAAGAACACGATATCGAATTGTGGCATGTACACTATGCAATCCCCAATGCGGCATCGGCCATTCTGGCCCGGGAGATGCTGCCCGAGGATAAAAAGTTTGCCCTGGTGACGACTCTCCATGGTACGGATATTACCCTGGTAGGGAGTGATCCATCCTTTTTTCGCATTACAAAGTTTTCCATGGAGCGTTCTTGTGTGGTGACGGCGGTGTCCAATTGGCTGGCGGAAGAAACCCAACGTGAATTTAATCTTTCCCGACCTGTGCGAACCATCTATAACTTCCTGGATGCTAACAAATTCAATGGGAATGCGGTGAAGCGGTGCCAGTTTGCGGAGGACCACGAAAAAATTATCATGCACATCTCCAACTTTCGTCCGGTGAAACGGGTAACGGATGTAGTTCGTGCATTTAAGCGGATTCTGGATGAAGTGGATGCGCGGCTGGTGATGGTGGGGGAAG
>CALAXS010000108.1 GCA_937895305.1 uncultured bacterium | reverse complement strand
CTTGACACCACCGAGACAACCGCAATCGGAAAGGCCTTCACAGGCCCAGGCATAGGCGATGAGTGCGGTAAAGCCCAGTAGGAGTGCGGCCACAGCGAGGAGGATGAGGTTGAAAAGACGCAGGCCCAGTAACATGGCGAGACCGAGTGCACATTCGAGGCTGAGGGTGATGAGTGCGGTAAGCCCGAAAGCCTGGGGATCGTCGAGAACCCCATAGGCGCGAATTTGCGCGGTGAATGCGTTGGGGTCGAGTCCTTTGAGCAAGGCCCCCCAGAGGAAGTACAGACCAAGGAGTATTTCGAGGGGGCGCGCCAGGGCTTGCATGCGATTGGCCCGGAGACCAGCGAGGAGGATGAGGCCCAATAGGCACGCCAGTATAGGTGTGAACCAGGGCGTGATCTGTAGGGCCCAGTTTTCGAAGTTCGCGAGAAGTGTCGCTGTTGTGTCGGCTGCGGGTGTTGGGGGCTGGGCCGGGTTCAGGAGGAACCATGATTTTACTGTAGTGCCGAGGAGTAACAGGAGTGCCAAGAGGTATTCAAGCCAGCGGAAGGGTGCTTTGGGTTCAATGGACATTAGGGTATTCCTTTAGCAGGGGATTACGGGTATTGGACTTTCATTGACATTGAGTATATCGAAGGCGGGACAGGTAGGCAACCAGCGTGTGAATCCCGGTACAACGTACCCCCGCTCTAAGCCTGTGAAGGAAAGACAGATTATCGCATCTGCATCTCAGTAATCCCCAGCTTGAATCAATGGGACCAAGAGATCGCCACACTACACTTCGTTTCGCTCGCGATGATGATGTGTTTGAGCGAATATCCAAATTTCAAGTCATTGCGAGGTGTGAGCGTAGCGAGCAACGTGGCAATCTCGTGCTCGCAATAATTCACACTGTAAATAAAGGACAAAATATCTACGGAAAAACTTGAAGCCGGGTCTGCATTTATAACTGGGGTTCATTGAGTGTCTGCATACCTTGTATCGAAGTGGCAGGATATGTTTGTAGTGAAAAATTTCCGGGCAGGAGCCCCGGTGTATGCGTTCCCAAGTAGAGCTTGGGAACGAGGGATTTAGAAGAAGTAACAAGTAGACAACTAGTGTGCTAGAAATCGAATTGGACCCCTGCCCCGACCCCGGCATTCCAGCGGTTGAGGTTGTGGTAGGTGGGTTGGTTGTCGTATTGAAGATCGAGGTCGAAACGAAGTTTAAGGCGGTGAGTGATGGGGTAGGTTATGGTGGTGTTTGAACTGGCCTGGAATGCATCCAAATCGCTGATACCGGGCAAAAGGATGAGGGTGTTTTGCAGGGTGGTGTTTTGGGTAATCCAGCCTTGGTATCGCAATTGCAGTTCGAGGTGGAGATCGGTGTTGTTGTGATCGCTTGCTTGGCTATTATGATAGTCGCCATCCCGGTTCTTCCGGGTAGCGTTGAGGCCGAGTCCACCGTAGAGTTCGTGGGTGTCGTTATCGAGCCAGTATTTACCGAGTCCAAGACTCAGGTTGCTTTCCAGATTGAGTGCGCGCTGCTCATCTTTTGTTAGGGTGAGGCTCATGTAGGGGCGGAGTTCGTTGCGCTTTCCAGAACGCAGATCGAAGGAGGCATCGAAATTGCTGGGGAAACTGCCTTCATCGCTCAGGTCTGTTTTCAGGTTGATATCGAGTTCGGGGCCTGTAGTCGCTCTGCGGGAGAGTTCCAGGCGGGTGTAGGCATGGAGCGCATCTTCGTTGCTTATACGCCCTTGAAGACCAGTGGAAAGTCGTTTCTCCCAGGTCTTCTTTTCTTCCGGGGTAGAGGGCAAGACCATAGCTTCCTGCACTTGTGCGAGGTTCAGGGGTATGGGTGTATTACTGTTGAGGGGAAGAATATGGGCCGCTTCGTTATGGCGGATGAATTTACCATACTGGACAGAGTCGTCATTCATGGATATGACGAGATTGGAATCGGTACGCAGCCCTTCGACCGTGTCCATAGGGACCATCATCTGGCCGGAGAGGGCAGTGCGAAACACAAGGGTGCCTTCCGCTATCCGAACGACTTTACCGGAGAGCGTGTCGCCTTGGTGCAGCGTAAGGATATCTGCTTGTGCACCACAAGATATGGTGGAGAGCAGTATCAGTAATCCGTATATGATTTTGCGTAACATACTTCCACTGTTGATCCTATACCAGTTGACCGAATTTTTCAAGGGGCTTGTGTGTAGTGGCTATGCGTGGTAGCATCCATGGGACGAAATAAACGGTGAGGAAGAAACATTATGCTGAAAGCGTTACTGGTCAATCCCTGGGCAAAATTGGGTGCTCTGTTTCTGGTTTTGATTGTGCTGGGATTATTGGGTTATTTGATGAGTTCGGTGCTGATTCCGCTGTTTTTCGCGTTTACCGTGGCATATATGTTTGATCCACTCATCGATTGGATGGAGGGGAAACGTATAGCGCGGATATATGGTGTGCTTATACTGATGGTGTTTCTGGTGATTGGCTTTGTGCTGGTCCCGATTATTACGTTGCCGGGGATGGTGCAGGAGGCGAAAACACTCATTGAATTGCCAGATGATGCACAGGAATTTTCGTCATTGAACAAAGGCCTGGCCATGTTGCCACTGGGTAGTGTGGTGGCCTACCTGGACTGGGGGGACAAGGAAGCGTGGGAGGCGGATCCCAGTGGGTTGTTGCGAGAACGCATAGGGAGTTATGTTGAGGAGAATGCAGCTGATCTGGCGCGGAATAACCAGGAAACAATCGGGGAACTTGGAACACGCGCAGGTAAAACAGTTGCGGGATTTGTTCAATCTGTGGGGGCTTTCTTTACAGGTAGCCTGGCGTTTTTTGGGAATTTTCTGTTATTTACATTCGTAACGATTTATCTTTTAAAGGATTATGATGACATCATCGCAACCATGGATGAGCTGGTCCCCCATCGTTTTCGGGTGAAAGTACGGGAGATTATGCATCGTATCGATGAGCAGTTGAAGGCATTTTTGCGGGGCCAGGTTATGGTATGTACCTGCCTGGGCATTATGTATGGCGTTGGCTTGTATGTTGCCGGAGTTCCATTTGCCATCACGTTGGCCATATTCGGGGCATTTGCCAGTTTTATTCCGTACCTGGGCCTTGTTTTGACCATAGGACCTGCTATATTGCTGACCTTGTTGGCCCATGGCCTGAACTGGCATGTGGGGGCTGTGGTGGGCACCTTTGTTGTGGCGCAGTTCCTGGAGGGCAACATATTGACACCCCGTATTGTGGGGTCACAGGTGGGGCTGGGGCCAGTGTGGGTTATTCTGGCGATCATGGTATTCGGGAGTGCGCTGGGTTTTGTAGGGCTTTTACTGGCAGTGCCGACTGCTGCTGTCATGAAAGTGCTGGTGGTGGAAGCTGTAACGCTGTATAAGCAGTCGACCTATTTCAGTGTGGGATCGGAAGCGACTAAAGCACCGTCAGATTCGTGAAGGTGATCGTCTTCGGGCAGGGTAGTTGAACGGCGGATGAAGCGCATATAAAGGGTGTCCCCAATGCCGAAGAAGACATAGGTTGCGGCGAGGGGAAAGAGAACAATGAAGGGGGATTGGGTGAGGGCGTAGTGCATGACGGAGATGACGAAGGCCCAGAATGCGAGGGAGATGAAGGCGTGGCGTGGCGCAAGGACAAATGCCTTGAAACGGTTGCGGGGGTATTCTACGGTACTGACCATGAGGAGTGCGAGGATAACTGCGACCGGGCCGAGGGCGTAGTAGGCGAGATCGCCGAAGCGTACGCCGTCGAGGACTTCATTGAAGTAGTCGAGAAACAGGACAAATGCAGCGAGGGTCCCCCCTGCTGCGGGTGAGGGAAGACCGACGAAGGAGTCCCGTCGTTCGGACTGGTAGGTGTTGTAGCGTGCGAGCCGGAGTGCGGTACAGATGGCATAGACAATAGCCATGTAGGAGCCGGTTCTACCGACGATGCTGGTTGCACTATTGATATCAATGGGGGTGTGTCCTGCATCGGGGAGATAGGCCACAAATACCAGCACAGCCGGGGCTATGCCGAAGGTGACGATGTCACAGAGGCTGTCGAGTTCTTTACCGAATTCAGAGGTACTGTTGGTGATACGGGCGACGATGCCGTCGAAGGTATCGAAGAATATACCGAGGAGGATGAAGAGTGCGGCGGTTTTGAATTCGAAGCCTATGCTGGCGAAAATACTGGCCACGCCACAGTATAGGTTCATGGTGGTCATGACGCTGGCAAGCACGTTGATGGGCTTGCGTTTTCGTTTGTTGCGTTTTCTTCGTGATACGCGCGGGAAGGGTTTCATGCTAATACCTTTGCGATGATGGTGGTGCCGGGATAGGGTGCCGGGTTGCGATGGAGGCTGGAGACGGAGAGGAATATGCCCATGAGCAGCACAGGACTGTAAAAGGGGATTCCTGCTATCCAGCCGGTATAGGAGGGACTGTTCACAATAATTGCCTTTCCTTGAAACTGACCCAGCGGCCATCGCCGAAGATTACGTGATCGAGCAGGGGAACACAGAGTATGTCCCCGGCTTCTTGTAGTTGTGCGGTGAGTTCTATATCGGCCCGGCTGGGTTCGGGGTCACCACTGGGGTGATTATGCGCAACGATAACGCTGGTAGCCCCTTCACGGACAGCCTGACGGAAGACATCGCCAGGGCTGGCGGTAGTTGCATTGATACCACCGCGTGAGATGTCCACCGTTTTCATGACTTCATTCTTTGTATTCAGAAGGAGGCTTTTGAAGTGCTCGACTTCATACTCTTTAAACTCGACCATCAAAAGCTGGGCCACGTCTTCTGCGTTGTTTATCCGGGGACGTTGGGGTTGGGTATGGGACGCGAGTCGTTTCCCGAGTTCGAGGGCCGCCTTAATTTCGATGGCCTTAACTTGGCCGATGCCTTTAATCTGCTGGATTTCTTCGAGTGAGGCACGGGCCAGAACCCTGAGATCACCGAAGTGATAGAGAACCCGCTCGGCAAGTGAGACGGCCCCTTCCTGGCGGGTGCCGGTACGAAAGAGGATGGCGAGCAACTCTACATCACGCAAGGCGGTAGCGCCCACGCGCTCCAGGCGTTCCCGAGGGCGATCTTCCGGAGGCATTTCACGTACCGCACTGAGTCGGTTTGGATCGGTATGGGTTGACACGTTGATGTTTCCATTGGTGACATAGATTTAGCAGTCTATTTTAGCAATTTTCCGGGGATAAAGGCGAACTTCTTTTATTGCATCAGGTTAGCTCTGGATGGAGGGCTGAGCTTCCATCCATTGGGCAATGCGCTCGACCAGATCGGGGGTGATCTCATGACCGCCCTCGTAGTCGTCTATGATGTAAGGGAAGTTAAGTGCTTTATACCCTGCCTCGGCCTCTTCGAGCTTTTCACGGGGAATAAGTTGGTCGTCTTGACCGTGGGCCAGGTAGACGGGGTAAGGACTTACCTGTGGGAGTTTCTCGGCGACATCGGGCGCGAGATCGGCACCGCAGCAGATGAGGCCCGTGGGTTGGACCAGGCCGGACACGGCGAAACGGCTGGCCATAGAGACCCCCTGACTGAAGCCGAGGAGGAATATGCGGTTCCTGTCGAAAGGGGTAGTCTCCCCCACACTCTGGATGAGGCTGGCGAAATAGTGGTTGATGTCGTTGATGCTGTTTTCTTTTTCGTAGGCACTGAGCCAGTTAAAGCCGACTTTTTTAATGCCGGGGTCGAGGTAGAATTGGTGGGGTCCCTGGGGCACGATAATGAGGATGTTCCGGTCTTGCAGGGGCTTGAAGTCGCGTATGAAGCGTTTTGCGTTTTGCCCCCAACCGTGAACGGCAAGGAGGAGCGCAGGGGCTTTCTGGTGGGTTTGGTCGGGTTCCTGGGTGGTGTAGTACACGGTGAAGTTGATGGAGAATGGGTGTACTTTCGGGTGTGCGGATTTACTATGGGGCATGGTCTACCTCTTTTTCGCAGTTTGGTGTATCCTAGCGATGTTGTGGGATTTATTCCAATCGGGGCATTTGGGAGTTTTGTAATGGATTTTAATACATGGAATAGTGATGAGTTGTTTTTTAGTTATGCGGAGCACCGGATTGCCTATCATCGTGGTGGTGCCGGTGAGCCGTTGTTGTTGGTGCACGGCTTCCCTACGAGTTCGTGGGACTGGCATGGGGTCTGGCGGGAGCTGACAGCACGGTATGATGTGCTGGCGGTGGATATGATTGGTTTCGGGCGGAGTGATAAGCCACAGGGCTATGGGTACTCGTTGTTTGATCAGGCGGATTTGGTAACGGCATTCCTGGCGGCAAAGGGAATTTCGGCGGTACATATTCTTGCCCATGATTATGGGGATACGGTGGTGCAGGAGCTGTTGGCGCGTCAAAATGAGGCCAAGCTTCCGTTTAAGATCGTTTCGGTGGCCCTATTGAATGGTGGGATAATCCCGGGCAAACATCGGCCCCGCTTGATGCAGACGCTTTTGATAAGTCCGGTGGGCTCGTTTGTTGGCAGAATGATGTCGTATAAGCGCTTCGCTTCGAGTTTCAGCGATATTTTTGGCACCTTTACGCGCCCGACGGAGCAGGAGTTGCGAGAGTATTGGGAGCATATCCGCTACAATCAGGGGCCTCGTGTGGTGCATTTATTGATTCGGTATATGAAGGAGCGTAAGGAAAATTATGATCGTTGGGTGGGGGTCCTGGGTCGACCGGGGGTACCGTTGGTATTGATTTTCGGGGGGGTGGATCCGATAAGTGGCATACACATGAGTGATGCATTCCGGCTGGAGAATCCAGGTGCGCCTGTGTATGTGCTGAAGGGGATTGGCCATTATCCACAGCTGGAAGCGGCGAATCAGGTCTTGGAAGCGTATGGGGAATTCAGGGATGGGTTAATGGGTGCGGGTGAATAAAATAACCGGAAGGCTTTTAAAAACCTTCCGGTGTGTTGGTGCAGTCGGAGTGCTTATTTAGCGCGATGCCATTTGTAGAAGGGGTCACGTGTTTCTTCGGGGTGAAGCACTTCATGGAAGACGGAACGCTGCGCGTCGACTTCCTGGCGGTGTACGCTATTTTCGTCATGAACGCTTCTGCTGTGGTCATCCAATGTGTTTGCAGGGTCGATGACGTTGCAGGTCATGAAGATAAGGAGTTCGCGTGCGACTTCGTTCTTGGTGTTGGAACGGAAGAGGAAGTTGAGCACGGGGACATCGCCGAGTATGGGGATTTTTTTGATAGTGAGGTCTTCGTCGTTTTTACGAAGGCCACCCATGAGAATGGTCTGACCGTTTTGCATGTGCAGAGTGTTGGTGATTTCACGTTTGTCCTCGATGGGGATACCATTGAATTCACCTGTGGTGTCACTTTCCTTCACCTGGATTTCTGCGATGATGGAGTTGTCATGGGTAACCCGGGGAGTAATTTCCACCAGGGTACCGATTTCTTTAAATTCAGTGTTGGTCAGGTTCCCACCGTTGGATGTTTGCTGAACTTCAATGAACGGGATTTCTTTGGTGATGGTAATCTTGGCGGGTTTGTTTTCCGTTGCAATCAGATTGGGATTGGAAACGAGGTTCCCGTTAAGGTTACGTATCTCAGCCTGTATAACGCCACGCCAGTCGAAGTTTGAGCTGAGCAGACCAAAGTTGAGAACGCCTGCGGCCGTTTCGGCTATGCCCGTGTTGGTAGCGAGGTTAAGTGCGCTGAGGTTGCCAACGTTTTCACCACGACGGCTCTGGCGACGGATGGAGGACATGAGCCATTGTGTACCGGTCTGGGCATCGTCTTCGAGGTTGGCATCAACAATCATGGCATCGACAGAGACGGATTTGACAGCGATGTCGAGTTCTTTGATAACCGTGCGAATCTGTTCAACCACGATGGGAACATCGGTCACGATAATGTGCCGTGCACGGATGTCTGCTGTTGCTGTACCCGTTTCGGTGTTGAGTAATTTCTCGACAGTGGGCAGGATAAGATCCGGTTCAGCGTAGTTCAGTTTGATAACTTCGGTAATGGTAGGCAATACAGGCTCGGAAATATCAAGCTGATTGGCCATGGCGATCATGTCGCCGATTTTAGTTTTTGGTCCACTAATCACAATTACGTTTGCGGTGTCGTTTGCCGAACTTGCAACCATGTTTTCATAGGGTGAGCCTTTGATAATCTCGTCGAGGACAGATTTGACTTCACTGGCCTTGGCATTTTGCAGGTTGACCATAATGGTTTCGCGTTGTGCGGAAATGGCTTCTGTGTAGGTCACGATGTGATAGATGCCTTCTTCTTCTACCATGCCAAGGTCGTTCATACGCAGAACGGTTTCCATGGCCTGGAGCAAGGGGACATCTTTTAATTGTGCCGTTACGGTTCCGATGATGTCAGTGCCGGCAATAACATTGATTTCGGCCATGTGTGCAAGGAGTGCAACCACATTGCTGAGTTCCATTTCACGGAAGTCGAGGTTGACTTTACGTTTGAGTGGATCGCCTGTATAGGGCTTGGGCTTGGGTGCTACCTTTGCATCGTCCTCGCGTATGGAGGATGGTGGCAGGACGTTGAGTTTTATTGACTTTTCGGTGTCCTGCTCCATTTTTTCGATAGCACGCAGTTTGCTGCTGAGATCTGCATTCGCAGCGGAAGTATCTACCTTGACGGGCAATTCACGTGGTGCAGGTGCATCTTCATCAACGGGAGTAGCATCATCGACTGCGGGTTCTTCATCCGTCTGGTCCGAGTCGCCTTCGGAGGGCTCTTCGGTGTTTTCGTCTACACCACCCTCTGTGGCTTCATCAGTTTTCTCATCGTTTCCTTCGGACTGAAACAGCGGGTCTGGCTCATTCGCCTGGGCATCGCGCATGGCATCAGCACGGTAGAGTGTAAATTCGGCAGAACTGGCTTTTTGGAGTTCGTGGGCGAGTCGGGAAACAGGATCACTATTGTTTTGTTCGGATGTGGCGGCGAGGTCTTTGAGCTGATTGGACAGCTGATCAATGCTCATGGAGCGTTGACCAGAGGCCTGCTGTAGATCTTCTGCCAGTGTGTGTGCGTCTTTCTGCTGGGCGATGCCCTGTAGAGAGAGCAGCACAGTGAGGCCGATAGCGCTAAGGGCCCATCCTGTTTTGCTGCTAAGGTATACCATTTAGAGTTCCTCCATGGTAACAGGAATCAGGGAGTCGCCCACTTTGAATGTGACGCCATCCCGTCCTATATCTTGTACCACGATGCCGTTGGTGT
>CALAXS010000107.1 GCA_937895305.1 uncultured bacterium | reverse complement strand
CCTTTCACAACAACCGCTGAAAACCCTGGTGTGCGGGTGGGCCCTTGAGGGCGGCATCAATCGTGTCATGTTCCAACACATCCGCCAACAGAGCAAAGACCTCATCCACCGCTTCGCCATAGGCATCCACAATCTCTTCGGTGTGGGCCAATGTAGGGTATATGGCTGTCCCGGCCAGATACCCGCGTTCAAGCATCCATTGCGTGAACAGGGTCTTGAGCGCGTTGGCTTCAGGATGGTCAATGCTGAAATGGGCAAGGCACGGATACGTGCCGGGCACCGTGACAGGAAGGCTATGTCGAGCGGCCTGTGCAAGCCATAGCTTTTGTACGCTACCGCCGATCTTTGCGACATGTTTCCACACGACAGTTTCCCTCATGATGCGAAGCGTCGTCAGCGCAGCGACCGGACCCACACCCTCCGTCCAGGCAGTACTGCTGATGAAAGACTGTATCGCACCTTCCATGGCAGCAGCAGTGCCGATGACCGCACTGACAGGATGGCCATTGCCCAGCGCCTTGGCGAATACTGCCATGTCGGGGGTTACACCCAGGCGAAGATGTGCACCGCCATAACAGGTGCGCCAGCCGATGGTGATCTCATCAAAAAGGAGTAAGGCTCCAGTCTTGTGCGCAGTGTCACGGACCTGTGTTAAAAAGGCCGGATCAGGATCACGATAACGACAAGGTTCCATGATGACGGCGGCGAGATTATCGCCATGCACAGCGATTATATTTTCCAACGCTGCTACGTCTTCATAGGGGAAGCAATGCGTTGTATCCTTCAGTGCACGGGGTACACCCGCAGGTGCCAAACCCGGTAGGAGATGTCCCGAAAGCGCATCGCTTTCGCCGAGGTTCGCGGCGAGATACCAGTCTTCCCAGCCATGATATCCACATACCGCGATGACGGAACGCCCCGTGGTCGCCCGGGCTATACGCACTGCCATGGCACAGGCTTCCCCGCCACCCCGTGCGAATCGAACCCGTTCAGCCCAGGGATGTATAGTGCAGAGTTCATCAGCAAGTGCAACTTCCTCGGGTGGATTCAATGTGCAGCAACTGCCTTCCTCGATACGCCCGGTCACCGCTGCAATAACCTCAGGATGGGCATACCCGAGCAGACAGGCCCCTACGCCATTGTGCGACATATCGTAATAATGATTCCCGTCCAGGTCCCACACTTCACAACCTTGCGCCTTGGTAAAATAAGCAGGCCACTGCTCCGGCGCAAACATCTCCGGTCGTTTACTGAGTAATTGTGTCGCTCCGGGGATGCGCTCCCGCGCATGGCGATACAGGGCATGGGTCTTTGATAAATCTTTTTGATGCATTATGCTTCTCCAGAAAACCCGAATAACCCACAGGCATTTCGGTAGAAAATGTTTTCATGGTCCTCTTCACTACACTGACTCAAGCGCAAGGCACGGCAAAGCGCAGCCAGACTTTCATAGGCGGCAAAGGTCGTTTTATCAGGCATGCCGTTTGCCCGTTTCACCATTGCTGTAGTGCAGGCATGCCAGCTCATACCCAAGCGGATATAATTCCCCCGAAACGCAGTTGCAGTGACCAGGTCCGTGCCAAAGAGTACCCGCGATCGGTCGTAGCGTGTCAGTAATGCCATGAACACACCCAGATCACAAACAGCCGAAGTGTCGAGCCACAGGTTCTCTGCAACAGGGAGTTCATCCAGCGTTGCATCCATGTTTGGCGGGATAAAACACCGGCCACAATGGGCCAGAATGAATTGGCAATTCGGATACGTCTTTACCAACCGAGTTATGTCCGCCAGGTTGTCCCTGTCGGCCATCCCACGAGGCTTGGATACATGAAGCATGATTGCCAGGCCATACTCATCTGCAAGGGCGAGTTGATGCTCCGGTATGAGATCCGTGATCGCGGCCATGGCTGTATCTCCATTTTGTGCAAACACGAGATATGGCTTGAGAACCGCCGGGTGCAAGCGTTCAATTTCACCACGCAGGTCTTCAGCAGACGTAGTGGGATGCGTGAGTATGGCGAAGGGATACCCGGCCGCAGTGGCCTGTTCTGCTACATAGGCATTCTCCAGTGCCATTTCCACATCCGTTGTTGGAAAGCCCATGACCATACCCGCGACATTGGCATCAGGAAGAAGTGCGCGCCACCATGCCTGAAGATAGGCACAATCAACATTGCCCAGCACCGGGTCGCATGCCATAGGCATGGTCTCCTCAATGCGGGGATGAAAATGATTGGCAATGAGATGGGTATGTGCATCAAATATGCGCTGCGGAACGAAGGGGCGGATTTCATGTTCATAGATGAAACGGTCATGTTCAGTAAGTTCAATGGTGCGCATGAGGTGAACTCCCAGTAGTATTATCACCGACCCGGAATGAATAGACAGCCGCATCGCGCAGGATAAGGCAAATCTGTATAGGCTTCCCGGTTTGGGGTAATCGATTCCGGGTACCCCACGACACCGTTTCATCCAGACTGTCGCCCGTGAGTGGTGTGCAATCGTCGCGGCTGTAGCCCACTACCACTTCGCCCTGTTCATCAACTATCTCAACCTTGAGCCAGCCCTGGTTGCTGCGGTAATTAATGGCGAGGCTTTCCCCTGCAACCAGCAATGGCTTACACAGGATAGTACCTTCCTTCGACCCGGCATCAAGCGACGCAAAACCATCCTTGCGAAGTGTCGCCAGGCCTATCGCTGCGTTGCCGTCCCCGGCACTATGGGTAACATCAAAGCCCCCGTAATACAACTTGATTGCGCCATCTTCCACGAGCGGATGATTGGGTGTAAACACCATGCCATCGTCCCCGGCACCATCCGCACCCAGGGGCAAAATCGGTGTTCGCGGTTTTTCCTGTCGTGCCCAGTGTTCACCGTCATGACTGGTGACCAGCTCCACGAAGATAGGCCCATCGTTCTTGCCATCGGTGATGGGAAACACCCACAGAAACCCGATATACATAGATTCATAGGCAAACCCGCTCATACCATAGAAATCAGTGTGTGCATCTTTATGGGCGTCTTTGGTGACCCAGCGATCATCAAACGTGTCCGGCGTTAGTACCAGCGTTGATGCCGGCCAGTTTTCGAAATCGGTTGTCGTTGTGAATCCAACACACCGTCTTCGGAACCCACGCACGTCATCAAATTTCTTGGGCCATCCCATGTACCGATTCCCCAGCGCATCCCAGACAAAATTTCCAACATCGCCGTAGTCACCAAAGAGCGGCTTCATGTCCTTGGCAACATTCCAGTGGACACCGTCCGGCGAGGTCATGCCGTAATACCCCGATGTCGTGAAGTGGGGGGGCGTGCGCCCATACTCATAGTAGATGAACTTGTACCGCCGTGCCGGATCCTTGTCCCAGGGCGTATGAATCACCTGCGGACTGTGGTTCTCATGGGTATGTCGAAACAGGATATTGTTTTGTGTTGAACCCTTGAAATCGACCAGCCCCAAGGCCGGCTTCTCCCACTGTAGCCCGTCACGACTCGTTGCATACAGCATCCGATACTCGCGCATGGCCCAGGAGTGATACCACATCCGGTACCCGCTCCCTTTTTCCGATGGAAGTACCGTGCCATACAGATAGCTTGTCGTGCCTTCCCATGGCGTATCAGCACGAAGCAGCGGGTTCGCCTCATGCTTCTCGAATGCATGATAGACCCGCGATACATTTACCTTGTGGGCAATAAAATGATCATCCACCAGCAACTTCCATGGCCCGGTGAGATCGCCCAGATGGGTACCCGCCACAGCACACATGGCAATAGTTAAGCATAGGCCCATATAGGCGATACAGATTTTCATTATTTCCTCCAGAATATCGCTGCAGCAGGACTATT
>CALAXS010000106.1 GCA_937895305.1 uncultured bacterium | reverse complement strand
ATGAATAAGCGTACTACAGTGGCTTTCTTATTTCTTTTAGGGTTCGTGGCTACGTCCTGGTCCTCACCAACGGATCTTGCCAGTCAAGTCGTCATTCATCGTGACGAATGGGGTGTGCCCCATATCAAGGGCGAGACTGATGCCAGTGTCATATTCGGCGCAGCCTACGCCCAATGCGAAGACTACTTCTGGCAGGTCGAGGAAACCTACATCTTTTGTACGGGCCAATACGGCCTGGCCTATGGCGAGGCGGGCCTGGATTCCGACCGCATACACGCCCTCTTTGAAATTGAGAAAATGGCCAAGGAAACCTATGCCGCAGCAGATGCACAACGCAAGATGGTCTGCGATGCTTTTGCCGCTGGTTACAACTATTACCTGGAACAGCACCCCGAAGTTACCCCCCGCCTGATTACCCACATGGAACCCCACTATGTAATCCAGTATGAGCGCTTCCTTATCCTGCAACGCATGCTGGGCCGTGCCCATGCCCCCAGTAAAAACCTGGCACCCATGCTGGAAGAAATGAAGGCAGCAACAGGCTCCAACGCCTGGGCTATTCACGGTGGAAAGACGGCCAGTGGCGCAGCCATGCTTTTCATAAATCCGCATCAGCCCTGGTATGGTACGGGCAGCTTTACCGAATTACATATTAAGAGTGACGAAGGTTGGAATTTTTCAGGGTGTACCTTCCCCGGTGGCCCGTTCCCGTCCATGGGCCATAACGAATATCTCGGGTGGGGACATACGGTCAACGAACCCGATGTGGCCGATGTGTATCGACTCACTTTTGACGATCCATCCAATCCGAACAACTACCGCTATGGTGATACCTACCGCACGGCAGAGACCTGGCAGGACACCCTTCGCTACAAAACGGAAGACGGTATCAAGGAAGAAAGCTATACCTTCCGCAAGTCCCATTACGGCCCTATCATCTCAAAAGAAAATGATAAAGAATTCCTGGCGGTAAAAGTTCCGCGTCTCCATGATGGTAATCGCACCAAGCAATACATTGCCATGACCAAAGCGAAAAACTTCGACGAATGGTATGCCGCTCAGTCCATGCTGCAGATGCAGATGTTTAATACAGTCTATGCCGATGTGGAGGGCAATATCTTCTATCTCTATGGTGGCACCATGCCACGACGCAATCCAAAAGAGGACTGGACGAAACCTGTGGATGGCAGCGACCCTGAAAACGAATGGAATGGCTTTCACCCTATTGCAGAACTCCCCCAGGTTTTCAATCCCATTTCAGGGTTTGTGCAGAACTGTAACCAGACGCCCTTTACCACTACCGACGACGGCAATCCTTCCATACTCGATTTTCCGGACTACATGGTCGAAGATAAGGACGACGACAAACGGCGTGCAAAAATGTCGCGGCATCTGCTGCGCAATGCAGAAAACCTTAGCTTCGAAGAATGGCAGGACCTTTGCTACGACACCACCCTTTACTGGCCCATGACTGAATTGCCCCGTTATGCTAAACGCTTAAAGGAACTGGAAAAGACCGAGCCTGAATTCGCAGCAACCGTTAAGCCTTACCTGGATCATTTATTGGACTGGGACTATAAGAGCACCGCAGAATCCACACAGGCCACCCTCTGTGTAGCCTGGTATGAAGCACTGTATGGTCGCGGTTATCCCGCTGAAACCTTAAAACCGAAATTTAAGGACAGCATGAAGCCTCGCTTCGAGGCACTTGTAGAGATGGCGAAAGCCCTGGAGTTTTTGTATGGCGATTGGAAGGTGCCCTATGGCGATATTTTTCGCCTCCAACGCTGGCCCAATCACCCAAGCGCGGATACTGTTCCCTTCAATGACACCCTGCCCAGCATTCCTCAAGTGGGTGTTCGTGGCCCCCTCGGTGTGGCGTTCACAGTCTATCATTCACCGCCCGTACTTGATATACCAAACCGCCGCAAGCAATATGCCTGTGTCGGCGCATCCTATATGGCTTCCATTGAATTTGGTGAACGCATCAAAACGGGATCGTACTTGCACTATGGTCAGAGTGGCGATCCTGAATCACCCCACTTCTTCGATCAGGCGCACCTGTTAAGTAAAAAAGAATTCAAGACCGCGTGGTTTTATTGGGACGATGTAGTAGCCCACACTGTAGCGAAATATAATCCAGGTGAAGAAGATTAGCAGTAAAGCCTGAAAGCAGCTACAGGATTCGTATAGAATGTTTTGACTGATTGTATATCTGAATTTATGAAAGGTATGGACCATGCGTAATGCAATAATTATTACACTTTTAATTGCTGGAGGCCTTGGCAATTCGTATGCCGCGGTAAACATTTTCGAAGGGGCACCTGAAGCCCCGCCCGGCTATACCGATTATAAAGATGCGCAAAAGGCGCTCATCACAGGTGCTGTCCCGCGCTTTCAAAACCCGCAGGAAATCCCTGAATCCATTGTCTTTCATGACGATGTGGTCTATGGCACCCACAATGATGTTGAACTGTCGCTCGACATTTTCGTCCCGAAAGCACTGGATACGCCGCGCCCCCTCATGTTCTTCATCCATGGCGGTGGTTGGTCCGCTGGCAAGAAAGAAGACTACCTCTACTACTGCGTAGAATTCGCCAAGCTGGGCTATGTGACCGCATCCGTTCAATACCGTCTCACCCCAAAGCACACCTTTCCAGCCAACATTCAAGATGTAAAGTGCGCTATCGGATTCCTGCGTGCCAATGCGGAAAAATACCATATAGACTCAAGTTCCGTTGTTGCTATCGGCGGCTCGGCTGGTGGGCACCTGTCACTGCTTGCGGGCTATGCACAAGATCCCGCTTTGGGTTGTCCCGATGCCCATTATAAAGAAGATACCAGCGTACAAGCCGTAGTCAATATCTATGGTGTAGTCGATTGCACTACTCCGGTGGCCATCCAGGCACATCAGGTCATCAACTACATTGGCAAGCCCTATACCGAAGCCAAAGAAAGTTATGAAGCGTCTTCACCCCTCCATCACCTGGATGCCTCTGATCCGCCAACCCTAACCATTCACGGCACCATTGACGAACTCGTACCCATCAGCCAGGCCGACACGCTACACACAGCGCTAAAAAAGCTCGGCATAGTGAACTACTATGATCGCATCGAAGGGTGGCCCCACTCCATGGATGTGGCGCAGCCCATTAATGACCGCTGTCGCTATGTTATCGAGCAATTTCTCAATATCCATGCACCCATAGCAAAATAAGCGGTCCACATTGTGACAATGTGACTTGCACTCGAAACACCAGCGGGCGCCCTTGGCATGTCGATCCGGGTAACTCAGTCCCTGACAAAGATCATGACCACAAAGCATTCGAGTGTACAGGATTGTTTTGCTGCCAATTTACCACTATGCTGATCATATAACGAAAAAGCCGTGCAAGCGTTTTGAATAAACACTCACACGGCTTGAATCTATAATGGAGGCGGCACCCAGACTCGAACTGGGGGATGGTGGATTTGCAATCCAATAATATGGAAAATCACCATGTATCTCCATGTATCAAAAAGTGTCTATAAGTACTTTAATACCAATAGTTACATATTGATATTCATTCTTGTTGATGTTTTGCCATTCACTCTGATACTCTAAATTTGGACTTCATTTGGACTTCATTTGGACTTCCGTTTGGAGATAGACATGCAGGTAAAGCTCACTCAAGGGTACGTAAATAAGCTTAGCACACCCAAGAAAATTACAGAAATTCGGGATAAGGAATTAAGGGGGTTATTGCTACGTTGTCTACCCTCTGGCCGGAAGATCTTCTATGTGGATTACCGTCGTTCGAATGGGAAGCGTACTCGATACAAATTAGGTACCTCTGATGTCTTATCTGTAGCCCAAGCAAAGGATGCTACCAAAGAGTTCTTGGCCAATCTGGAATTAGGGGAAGATCTGGGTGAATCGAGGCGGAAAGCCCTTGTTAGTACGCTCGGGTATTTTTTAGAGCATCATTACGGGCCGTGGGTCATTGAGAATCGGAAATCGGGGAAATTGACCCTGAGGCGGATTCAATCTGCTTTTAAGGGCTTACTAGATACCCGTATGGACTCATTGGATATATGGTCCCTAGAAAAGTGGCGTACAGCAAAATTGAAGAACAAAGGGGTGAAACGGGTAACGGTAAATAGAGATATTGCTGTTCTTAAAGCAGCCCTGAACTGTGCTGTAGAGTGGGGTTTCTTGGAAGAAAACCCGATAGCCAAGATGAAAAAGTTGAAAGAGACCGATTCTAAGGAAAAAATTCGCCATCTCGCTCCTGAAGAATACCAACGTTTAATTGCCA
>CALAXS010000105.1 GCA_937895305.1 uncultured bacterium | reverse complement strand
GTAAAGGAAGAAAACAGTATGAGCGAAGCTATCTGTGAAACACAGTTGCCGGAACGTGAGCCAAGTGCTCGCGGTAAGGTGCGGGATATTTACGATTTGGGCGATTCGCTGATCATTACAGCGACGGACCGCATCTCGGCCTTTGACTGGGTGAACCCAATCGGCATCCCCGATAAAGGAAAAATCCTGACCCAGATAGCGTTGTGGTGGTTTGAGCAGATGGGTGACCTGGTAGAGAATCATGTGCTTTCTACGGACCTGGCAGATTTCCCGGAAGATTTCCAGGCCCACGCGGAACAGTTTGCCGGCCGCTCCATGCTGGTGAAGAAGTGCGAAATGTTTCCGGTGGAATTTGTGATTCGTGGATACCTTGCAGGGAGTGGCTGGAAGGAATACCAGAAAAAAGGGACGGTCTGTGGCATTCCGCTGCCGACGGGTTTAAAGGAAAGCGACAAGCTTCCGGAACCCATTTATACGCCGGCTACGAAAGCGACGGATGGCCATGACATTAATATCAGCCCTGAAGAAGCGGGTAAAATCATCGGTGACGATTGGAATACCCAGGCCGCAGCAGTGGCGCAGCAGGTCTATGCACGGGGCAGCGCAATTGCCGCAGAGCGGGGGATCATCCTCTGCGATACAAAATTTGAGTTCGGGGTTCGGAATGGTAAACTGGTGTTGGCAGATGAGATTCTGACACCGGATTCTTCCCGGTTCTGGCCAGCGGCACTTTATGCGCCGGGTCAGTCACAGCCCAGTTTTGATAAACAATTTGTACGGGATTATCTGGAGACGACAGGATGGGACAAGCAAAGTCCGCAACCTGCGTTGCCGGATGAAGTGGTCGTAAAAACGCGTGAGAAATACCTGGAAGCCTATCGGTTGCTGACCGGTAACAAGGAATTACAAACATGACCAGTCAAGAACTTGACGTCCTGGTAAATAACCTGCCTCCGCGTTTTGAGCATCGTCTTGTAGAGAACGATACTGAGGACCACATGGCGGATGAGTGTGGCGTCTTTGCGGTGCACATGCACCCCGAGGCGAACAAGCTCATCTATCTGGGATTATATGCACTGCAACATCGGGGCCAGGAAGGTGCTGGTATCTGCTGTGCTGGTGGCGATGGGATTCTTACGGCCCAGCGGGGTATGGGGCTGGTTGCCGATATTTTCAAGGAGCATAAGCTGGATCGTGTCATAGGGCCAACGGGTATTGGTCATGTGCGCTATTCCACTTTCGGGTCCAGTAGTCTCCGCAATGTACAGCCAATCGTGGTGGATTACGCGAAGGGTTCCATGGCGGTAGCTCATAATGGCAATCTGGTGAATGCCGGGATATTGCGCGAAGAACTGGAAGAGTCTGGCGCTATTTTCCAGTCCACTACCGACAGTGAAGTTTTTATCCATCTCATCAGTCGTTCTTCAAAAGAGACTTTTAGTGAGTGCGTTATCGATGCCCTTTCCAAGGTGGTGGGTGCTTATTCGTTTATTGCCATTAATGACGATCAGGAAATGGTCGCAGCACGGGACCCCCTCGGTTTTCGCCCATTGTGGTTGGGTAAGCTGGATGGCACGTATGTAGTGACCAGTGAGACCTGTGCACTGGATATTATTGATGCAGAGCGCGTCCGCGAGATTGAACCTGGCGAGGTGATTACCATTTCCAGAAACGGGAAGATGCATGCGCAAAAGCCCTTTAAGATGGAAGTACCCAAGCAGTGTATCTTTGAATTTATCTATGTAGCCCGTCCGGATAGTGACTTGTTTAATGAGAGCGTGGATGAAGTGCGCAAAAACTTTGGGCGTGAATTGGCCAAGGTGTCTCCAATCGATGCTGATGTCGTTATGGCGGTACCGGATTCATCCAACCCGGCGGCATTGGGCTATTCTCACGAATCGGGCATTCCCTTTGATATGGGTTTTATCCGTAATCACTATGTGGGCCGGACCTTTATTGAGCCGGATCAAAAGATTCGTGATTTCGGTGTGAAGATTAAGCTGAACCCTGCACGGAGTGCGGTGTATAACAAGCGGATTATTCTCGTGGATGACAGTATCGTGCGTGGCACGACAGCCAAAAAGATCGTCAAGATGCTCAAGCGGCATGGTGCGAAGGAAATTCACTTTCGTGTATCCTCGCCGCCCATTATCAATTCGTGTTGGTATGGCATTGATACCCCGAACAAAGAGCGACTCATTGCCCACAATAAAACAGTAGAAGAGATTCGGGATTTTCTGGATGTGGATAGCCTGGTCTATCTGCCTGTGGACTCCATGCTGGAAGCGACGGATGGGCACCCCGATCATTTCTGTCTCGGCTGTTTTAATAATGAGTATCCCACGCCCACCCCGGATGATTACACGTTGCGCAACAATAAAAACCGTCACGTAGATCACAGTACGAGTACCTACATCCAGGACCAGATAGGCTAAACACTGGTCCAGGCATATTCTTCTAAAGTGGCTCCAAGTCAATACTTGGGGTCGTTTTTTTATGAAGGGAACCTTTTCACACTACCTGGTGTTTGATTGCCTGTATGTGGTTGTCAGGGAGTGACGGGTGGTATTGCCACCCAAGAACGAGGAGGACGTGTCGAATGGGTGAAGCTAAAGGAACTGGAACGAAATTGTACTGTGGGATGGTGGTGATGCTGATTATGGGCATGTCATTTTACGCAAATGCGTCTGGTGATCCGGCCATGACTACATGGCGGATTAATCAGTCGGGGGATATGGGCCAGAGCACGGACCCGGATATTCATGCCGTGGTGAGTCAGGTGCCCGCTGATGTACAAACAGTGTATTTCAACGAGACTGATGTCTATGTGGATGCCACGAGTATACCCTCCCATCCGGTAGGGCCTTTCCTCGATGGCAATCCCTCTATACCGGTCCAGGTGGACCGGACCTTTCGTATACCCAGAACCACGCCGGGTATTGCAGGTAGTCACACCGACACCGGACTGGGTGCCATCGGCGTATTCGCCAATGGTATCGTCATGTACAACATGTCCGATGCGACGAGTTATGAAAACGAAGGGGTATGGAATAGCAATGCCATTATCAAACGGGGTCCGGGTATGGACGATGCAGGGGGCCATCCGTCACCCATAGGCCAGGGTCCGCCCCCCGGAGTGGAGGCCTATGCCCATACCCATGTGGGCATGGATGAAGATCATACGCATGCCACGGATGAGAAAGCGGAGATAGTGGAAGGCTTCTATCACTATCATCAGCAACCTTCAGCGCTACGCGAACAGTTGGGCGATGATGGTGTAGCCCATTCCCCTATCCTGGGCTTCGTGTTTGATGGTATCCCACTTTATGGACCCTATGGCTATGATAATACCAATGGTACGGGCGGTGTCGTGCGTATGGAATCCAGTTACCGGTTGCGCTCTATCACGACACGCACCACATTGCCCGATGGCTCCCCGGTTGCTGTGAATCTACAGGGTCCACCCGTGAATAACGAGTACCCATTGGGCTATTTTATCGAAGACCATGAATTTGTCGATAGCCTGGGCCATCTGGATCTCTTCAATGGTCGCTTCGCAGTGACCCCCGAATATCCGGAAGGGGTCTATGCCTATTACGCCACCATTGATGACAGTGGTAATTCAGCCTATCCCTATTTGCTGGGGGAGCAATACTACGGTGTGCCCTTGAATGATAACGTAAGCGATACGGTGACCAAGCCGGGTGGCCTGACCCTCTATGAACCTGCCGAGGAGGAAGAGGATATACAGATTGTGGTGAGTGATGCCTTCGCAGAAGCAGGGAATCCCTTTACCCTTACAGCTCCCGCTGGCACGAATTACCAATGGAAATTTGACGGTGCACCCCTAAGCGATGACCCGCCACGACGTACGGGAACCGCCAGTCAGGCGCTGGTCTTTGCTGAGCTGGAACTGGGTGATGCCGGGACCTATACAGTGGTGTATGACAATGGTGCCACCAAAGCAATTGTCGAGTCCCCTGGCTATTACCTCGATGTGCTGCCTGTGGGTTCACTGCCCATCTCCAGTCCGGGGAGCCTGCTGGCGCTCATAGGACTCATCCTCATTATAGGTACCATTGCTGTGGCCCTGAAGCAGGATCGGGTAAAGAAAGAAGACTAACGTAGCACAATAGTTGGCAAGAATAGCCCCTGCTCTGGTGAAAAACCGGGCAGGGGCTTTTATTTTCCTTGACAAAATCTACCCAGTCTGTCTAAATAGAGGCATGGAAAAAATTCAAAAAGATAAATTACGGGGTCATCTGGATGGCCTGGTGCTGTCCGTGCTGGAACAAGGGGATGGACACGGCTATGAAATTCTCCAACGTCTGCGCACCCTGAGCGAGGACGCACTGCAATTAAAAGAGGGGTCCCTCTATCCTGCACTCTATCGCCTGGAGAAGGATGCCCAGATTAAGGCGAAGTGGGAGTCGGGTACGAGTAAACGCCCCGGTCCCCGACGCCGTATCTATTCCATTACGACCAAAGGGAAGCGAACACTAACGAAGCAGCGCGAGGAGTGGCAGACATTTCGATCGGTCATCGGCCGCATCATGGAGCAACCCACATGATTGAACTCAAGAAACACGTCGAACGTATCGTGCGCCCCATAAAGGGGGCCGAGCAGCGCAAGAACAAGATGCGCGAGGAGTTGCTAGTGGTGTGATTTACGCAGATGGATCATTATTCATAGCAATTCTTGCTCG
>CALAXS010000104.1 GCA_937895305.1 uncultured bacterium | reverse complement strand
TCTTGTCAATAATCTATCTTTTCGGTACAATGGGCAGTGTAGCGTTGTATCATTTTCAGGAGAAATCAGATGAAACGATTGGCATTACTTGCTTTGGGCATGGTTATCTTGGCTGGTGGCGCCTATGCGGTTGAACCAGCATACACAGGCCCCTATGGCAATGTGGAAGAACCTGCACTGCGTCCGTATAAATGGGCTGTTGAGGGTGTCAAGGGTTTGTTCTGGCATTCCGGGAAAAGTGTGCAGGAAGGCAATCTGAAATTCCCTGTGCTCGGTACCGTTGAACTGGGTCGTGGCATCCGCAAGGGCTCTGTTGAAATGGGCGAAAGTTTGTATCGGGGTGCAATTTTTTCTGCGCTACCTGAAAAGAAACACGAGTATCGCAATCTCCATGCAGCCAATGAGCGCATAGAAGAAAACCGGGCTGCCCGTGAAATCGGGGAAGCTATTCCTACGGTGATGTTATTTACCTTATTCGGGTATCCGGTGCAGAAACTGGTGGATCGTTACCCGGCACGTGATGAGATGGAAGTTGCTGTGATCAAGCAGGAAAAGGCTGAAAAGCGTGAAGCACAACGTGTAGCGCGAGAGGCCAAACTTGAAGCGGATCCGGGTGCGCTGGTACGTGAAGCGCAAATCCGCTATGTGGGCGATCGTATTTTAATAGGTGATGGTAAAACAGAGAAGACGCCCAAAGAGCATCGTGGCAATCTTCTGAAACTGGCGAAAACACGTCAGAAATAGTATCTATTTACATTCTTTAAGCAGCTGTATCCTCATGGATGGAGCTGTTTTTTTGTGCGTTCAGGGAATAAATGAGCACTTTTTGGGTTTACCTTGGGATGAAGTGTATAATACGCGCTTGACCCTTGCTTAACCTTTTGGGCACCCGGGCAGGGTGCGCCAGCACAACAGGAGAATTCAGGCTATGCCTCCACAATATGATCCAGAACAAGTACGCCCCATGTGGGAAGAACTCGCGAATGTAGGAATTACCCCCCTGACCACAGCAGAAGCGGTGGATGAAATGCTGGGTAAGGACAAAGGCATTGCATTGTGCGTCGTTAATTCGGTGTGTGGTTGTGCTGCTGGTGGTGCACGCCCCGGTGTTTGCCTTGCATTGCAAAATGATTTAATCCCCGATGAACTGGGTACGGTATTTGCCGGCATGGATCAGGAAGCAGTCGCCCAGGCACGTGGCTATATGAGCGCCATTAATCCATCATCCCCTTGTATCGCCTTGTTTAAGGATGGTCAGCCCATTCACGTATTGGAGCGTCATCATATTGAGCGTATGACTGCTGTGGATATTGCGAATAATCTGACCGCCGTGTTTAACGATCTTTGCACCCGCAAGGGACCCAGTGTCCCCGCCGAGGTATTTGAGGGCAATGAGCATGTGGATACCTGTGGTTCCAGCATCAGCCCTTATGAAGGTAACTAGCAGACGCGCATTTTTAGATACGCTTTTTGCGGGGTGGAGCATGATTCCACCCCGTTTTTTTATGGGGAAACTATCATGAGAATGCAAATTCGCACAATACAAATAGCAGCCTTACTGGGCGGACTGGCAGTCGCATTGGGTGCTTTTGGCGCCCATAGTCTGAAACCACGCCTGTCGGAAGATATGCTTCTCATCTTTGAGACCGGGGTGCGTTATCATTTTTACCATGCCCTGGCCTTGTTGGCGCTGGGACTGGCATCGACGCGATTGTGGCAATCGCCTTGGGCTACACGCTGTTGCACCCTTTGGACTCTGGGCATAACCATCTTTTCCGGCAGCCTCTATCTTCTTGCTATAACAGGTGTTAAGAAGCTGGGCGCCATCACACCTGTCGGGGGTGTGGCATTTATCCTGGGCTGGATATGTCTGGCCCTGGCGGCAAGTAGTCTGCGGGCTGATAGTGCTGAATCCGGGTAGGGCGTAGCGAATTTGAAACAAAGTCTGTTTTTTTGCTAGACTTAGCGTCCTTCTATTCCTTATTTCTATGCGACAACGGAGATTATACGACGCATGGCCAATATTAAATCACAAAAGAAACGTAACCTTACCAGCGAAATTTGTCGCCAGCGGAATGCTTCTGTTCGTAGTCGCATGAAAACTGTGATGAAGCAGGCACTTGCTGCTATCGAAGAGAAAGATAAGGATGCTGTAGCGAAGACGCTACCTGTCGCCATATCTGCGATTGATCGCGCTGCACAGAAGGGTGTTATACACCGCAATTCTGCAGCCCGTAAGAAATCTGAACTTCAGAGCCACGCAGCAGCACTCTAGGTTCCATCAGACCCGAATCTATAACGCCATCGGTTTCTAAACCGGTGGCGCTTTTTCGTGTCTGGTCAACGACTCCGTAGCACTTTGATGAGTTCGTGTAGGCGACCTTCCGGGTGGACGTAACGGACCAGGCCCGCCTTATCGATAAGGATGGTCTGGGGAATGATGTTGATTCCGTATTTCTCGAAGGAGACAAAGGGGTCTTTGTCCAGTCCTACGGGGAATTGAATACCCAGTGCCTCGATACCGTCTTCGACTTCTATAGGTGTGCTGGTCGCATCGTGGATACCGATAAAAATAATGTCTTCTGCATCACCGAAGATATGGTGCAATGCCTTGAGTTCGTTGATGTAACTCATGCCGTGGGTGGACTGGTCGAAGCTGGCCCAAAAACAGAGGACTATCACTTTACCTTTCAGGCCATCAAGGGTCAGGGCTTCTGAATTGAACCATTGGCTACAGTCCCAGGCGAGGGCGGGCTCGCCCACTAAATCGGTCAGACTGTTCCCACCGAATCCGTCTTCCATGTTGGTCGTGTCGGGCCGATAATTCTTGAGTTGCACTTCAATGGGTTTCGGGCGACGCACATTAAGTGTAAAATCTTTCCGCTGCATCCGTTCCGGGTGTTCAACCATGAAATTCAGTTTGTCGTCAACGAGTACTTGTTGAATGTGTGCACCAAAAGCACCCTTTTCGTCACTCAGCAGATACAGGGGATGGATTAGGTTTTGGCTGGTGATGAGGGCATTGGCCAGGGGCTTTTTGTCGACATCCAGCACAACACCTTCAAGCCGGGGTAGTTCTGTCATTTCAATATCATTGAGGGTAGTTTCGGTCCAGGCACCTGTACCCACTTCTATAACGGGCAAATTCACCGTCATGAAGCCTGCGGGGGGCTGAATGTAGAGGGCACCTTCTTCCGAAGGAACACGCAGGGTAAAACGGCCCTGGAGATCGGTAAAGTACTCTTCATAGATGGTGTTGCCCAATTG
>CALAXS010000103.1 GCA_937895305.1 uncultured bacterium | reverse complement strand
ACTGGTCAATACTGCCATTGAATAATTTTATGTGGGTAGCATCGGCAATGTACTGTCCCAACGTTGGATCACTGGGCCACCATTGTCCATTCAGATATATTTCCGGCCAAGCATGGTAACCAAAGCCACCCAATTCATCACTCCACACTAGCCCAATTGCCACCTTGGCTGGCACACCTACCGCACGCGCTAACGCGGTATACAGTATTGTGTGCTCATTACAATCCCCCTCTAGTGTCTTAAGGACATCCAATGCGGAGGGCACACTGAGAACAGGTCTTTTTTCGACATTCTCGTAGACCCACTCATGAATCAATCGAGCTTTTTTACTGTCCGTTTCTGCATTCCCCACGATCTCCCATGCCTTTTCCTGGATTATAGGATGACTGGCGGTAATAAGGGGATCACTGGATAAAGCATGTGCCCGTTCTTCTTCACTCAATGTCGATTCATGTTTGATGGTCCCCGTAATAAATACACCTTTGTATTCTCTTTGAAAGTCATCATTAGGTGGATATAACGATTTATCCAACCCCAAAATCCGAAACCGCATCTCCTCTGCCCCCTCCATCGGCTTTATTCCCGTCGCTTTCACCAATAGGCCCTGAATCATGTCGGCATTATCTTGCGCAGCTAAAGGTGCAAAGGCTTCGGCCTGGGTAATTTTTTCGAGCATAAAGCCGAAGGGCGTTTCAGCGCGGAGAACAGTTCCATTTTCCGAAATCCAGGCGCGGGTGGTCATGCCGCCCATGGTCGTAGCGATTACAGAACACTTTCTCAACCTGCCCCCCACCTCAATGGTATCCGCTGTTTCAAAGCGCATACGTGCCTTGGTCACACGCATGGTTGTGGGGTCAAAGGTATCTACAAAAAGTTCATCCCCTTCTTTCAATGCTTCCATATCTACATCAGGGGTCTTCAACCCAAAGGAAAGCTGAATCGTTTCATCTACAGGTATTGAGAAATCCTGTGTAACCCCGGCCGTGTATAGCTTTGCATCCAGCAAACCATTCTCGAGCACACCTTCAATCTGCATGGCATGAGCGCCGTACTTGATATTGAAATCGAAATTTTCCAAACCCGCATCATAGGAACGCCAGGCTACACCATCTATAAAGAGTTCCGTATCCCGCTCAAACAGGGTCAGCGAAAAGCGTGCGGTAAATTCGAGGAGGGCACCTTCCACCTCCTCCACCACCTGCGGCGTCTCCTTGCTGTGCACATAGCCGATGCGCTCTTCACCAAAGAATACGCCCATCCATAGGTCCTGGGGTAGACGAATAATCTCGGCTTCGAGCGTGGGCTGCCATCGCGGCAAGAGCACCTCCCGATACAGGAGGCTGCCCATCATGATTATCCAGAAAAGAATAATCGCGACCGGGATTAATTTAATGCGTTGCTGCCGCAGCACTTCTTGTACTTTTTCCCACTGCCACAGGTGCAGGGGTCGTTGGGTTTCACCTTGGGGGCTGCCTTTATGGGCGCCGCTTTCCGTGGTCCTTCCGATTGTGCTGTTGCTGTGTTGCTACCCTGTGCACTGTCTGACTGACCAGCCAGGGCAAATTTACCCGTGTCGAATGCAGAAAAGCTTCCGTCTGCTTGTTTGTCGGCACCCACATAGGTGTACTGCTGCATCCCTTCCATGGGGTCTTTTTCCTTTACGCGCTTCTGACCCGTTACCGTGGCGCTACTGCGATGGGTTTGCTCCGGGTCAGTGAGCCGGAAAAGACTCTGTAACACACTTTCTTCCACACTACGAATCAGGCCCTGGAACAACTCAAAACCTTCCTGCTTGAATTCCAGTAAGGGGTCACGTTGTCCAAAGGCACGTAAACGCACAGACTCCCGCAGGTAATCCATCTCATAGAGGTGATTAATCCAGCGGTCATCCACCGACTTCAACAGCACCATAAGCTCCGTATTATGGACTCGTTGACGGGCCATGGCATTGAAGTCGATCTTCGACTCGTCACCGCCCACCTGCTCCCGGTACCCCTTCCGAATAGCATCCGCCAGGAAGGACTCACGGCGACTGTACTCATTACGCACCTGCTCCAGCAGCTCCTCAAAGAGATTTTTATTCTCCCCATTGGCATCTTCACTATCGACAACAAAGTCGATACCGAAAGTACCCTTGAGGGAAATCTGGAGACCCTCCATATCCCATTCATCGGGTAAAACTTTCTCCGGCGCAAATTCATCCACCGCGTCCCCGATGATGTTCTCAAACATCTCCTGAAGACGCTCGCTAATGTCCTTGTTTTCCAGCACCGCACGACGCATGGCGTAAATGTATTTACGCTGCTTGTCCATCACTTCATCGTAATCCAGCACATGCTTGCGGATTTCAAAGTTATGCTCTTCCACCTGACGCTGTGCACGTTCAATGGAGCGTGACACCATCTTCTGGCTCAAGGGCTCGTCGTCCATTTCCTGGCCTGATGAGCCGAGCATACCCAGCACCTTCTTCACCCGGTCCCCGCCAAAGAGCCGGGCCACATCATCCTCAAGGCTCACCAGAAACTGCGTTGTACCCGGGTCACCCTGACGACCGCAACGACCACGGAGCTGGTTATCAATACGACGCGACTCGTGGCGCTCTGTGCCGATGATATAAAGACCGCCTGCTTCGCGCACACCATCACCCAGTTTAATATCCGTACCGCGACCCGCCATGTTGGTGGCAATAGTGATCGCGCCAGGCTTACCCGCATTGGTCACGATGGAGGCTTCCCGCTCGTGGTGCTTGGCGTTCAAGACCTGATAGTCTTCCACACCCGCCTCATCCAGCAGGTTGGCAATAAGCTCTGATTTTTCAATGGATACCGTACCCACGAGAATGGGACGACCTGCCTTGCGTATACGGTCAATCTCACGCGCGAGATATTTAAACTTACCCAGCTCGGTCGCGAAAATCAGATCCGTTTTATCCTCACGAATCAGCGGCAGGTTCGTCGGGATGGGGTTCACTTCCAGTTTATAAATCTTGTCGAACTCACCCGCTTCGGTAAGGGCCGTACCTGTCATACCCGAAATCTTGTTATAGAGCCGGAAATAGTTCTGATACGTTATGGACGCCACGGTCTGGGATTCAAAACGCAGGGGCACCCGTTCTTTCGCTTCCAGAGCCTGATGCAGCCCATCAGAATAGCGACGGCCCTCCATGACACGCCCCGTAAACTCGTCCACGATCATGACCTCATCGCCCTGAATCATATACTCCTTGTCTTTCTTGAAGAAGTTATGGGCCTTCAGTGCCTGTTCAATCATGTGAACCAGGCCGATGGTATCGTCAGTGTAGAGGTTATCAATATTCAGCAGCTTTTCGCAGCGCAGCATTCCTTCATCGGTAAGGATCACTTGATTCTGCTTCTCCTCCGCTTCGTAGTGCGTCTCCTTGCGGAGCTGACGCACCACATCATCCACCGTCACATAGAGCTGGCTACTTTTTTCCGGACGACCGGAGATGATGAGTGGTGTACGCGCTTCGTCGATGAGGATAGAGTCCACTTCATCGACAATAGCGAAATTCAGTTCACGCTGTACGCAATGTTCCAGGCGCACGGCCATGTTATCGCGCAGGTAATCAAAGCCGAATTCATTGTTGGTGCCGTAGGTAATATCAGAACGATAGCCCACATGCCGCTCAGCAGTACTCATGCCCTGCTGGATCAGGCCCACGGTCATGCCCAGGAATTCGAATACAGGTTTCATCCACTCTGAGTCACGCCGGGCCAGGTAGTCATTCACCGTGACCACATGGACGCCCTTGCCATCTAGCGCATTCAAATACGCAGGCAGTGTCGCGACCAGGGTTTTACCTTCCCCGGTCACCATTTCAGAAATATTACCCTGATGCAGGGTAATGCCCCCGATGATCTGCACATCAAAATGGCGTAAGCCGATAATGCGTTTTGCAGCTTCGCGCACCGTTGCAAAGGCTTCAGGAAGTAGCGCGTCCAGGGTTACACCCTGACTCAATCGCTCCTTGAGTATATGGGTCTGGCCCTGAAGATCGGTGTTATTCATGGCACTCAAACGCGCCTCATGACTACGAACTTCTTCTACCAGAGGATTTAATCGTTGGATTTCCCGGTCGGTACCGGAACCAAACAGCTTTGTCAGGACTTTAGTAAACACAGGAAAGTGGTCTCCGCAATTTTAGAAATGCTATGCTCTATCCTATCAAAAGCGTTGAAATAATATCTATCTTCTTACGTTTCAAGTGCTTGCCAAGATGACAGCACCCATATCAACAATGGTAGGATGGACAGACTACGGTTATCGAAAGGACATCTGCGTGCTTCTGCCCCTTTATTTATTTAGTATCGGCCTATCCTCTGGACTGGTAGGGATTTACGCCCGCCATTTCCTCGCGCTGGCAGGGTATATTCCCAATTTTGAGATCGGAATGATGGCCGCTCTCGGGGTAGCCGCCGGCTTCGCCGCAGTCCAATTGAGCATTATGGCAGGTATTCAACTGGTTGGTCCTACCACCAGCAGCGGTCCTTTATTCACCGGATCTATCGCGCAATGGGCCGCTTTTTGCCTCATCCCCCCCATCCTTCAATTTGATATTCCCTGGCCTCATGATATTCTTTACAAGATTGAGCCCCTCATTTTCCTGGGTGCATTCCTCCTCATACATGGAAGTTTGCTACTCATAACCTTATTCACGGCCCTACAATCCAAACCGGCTTCGCGCATGATTTCGCTTCTTTGGGCTGCTGCCGCTGTATGTTGCTTCCTCGGCAGTTCCTCTATTTTACATCAATGGCGTGATGACCTGAATGGGCACCAGCGGATTGCCCTCACGGAGAGCACCCTCATCACGTTGAACAATTATCAGGGCATGGCACAAGCCCTCCCTGAAGGCACAGCTTACACCTTCCCATTGCCCGAACGTTTCGGGCGGGACATTGTACTCCGTTGGACAGCGGACGATACCCTCAGCACAGAGTTGGAGCAACTCTATGTAACCCTCGAATATGACAACACCTTCAGTGCAGCACAACAACACGAAGTCGTCCTGCTGGAAAAGAACTGGGCCGAACTCAGCATAGCCGACAGCGATATCCCCGAAGGGGCCACCAGCTGCACCGTGCATTGGAACGCCGAGGCCGAAGCACCCTGGGTTACCCTGACCGGGGTGCGCCCTGTAGTGGCCTCCAGTCGCGAGGTATATCTGGCAGAGCCCCGCTTTGTACAACAGCGCACAGGTAGTGAAACGCCGAATTTTGTGATTGTACTGGTCGAGGGTCTGGCTGCCGCCCATGTTGGTCATCTCGGGTACAAACGCAACACCACACCTTTCCTCGATCAGTTTGCAGAATCCGCGCTGATCTTTGAGCAGGCTGAAACCCCCTCCCCCGAAGTTCCGGCAGCGACCATGTCTCTGCTTACCGGTTTTTCGCCCCTGGAACATGGATACTTCGAAGGCGGACAAGGTCCACTGAGCACCACAGATGTGCTCTTGCCCTTCCAATTACAACAACTGGGCTATGCCACAGCCGCCTTTACCGAAGGTGCTGGTGCCGACGCACAGGATCTGGTGCTTGGCACAGAATTTACCATTGGCTTTGATACCTTCGTGGATCACTACCCGGTTGCCACTCCGGAAAAGGACACAACGGTAGTACCGGGTGAAGCCATACCCATGGGTGCGCAACACACCCTTAGTGCGGCACTCAGCTGGATGGAGCAGCATCAGACCCAGCACTTTGGCGTACTTATTCGTATCCGGGAATTACGAAATCCAAAAGTGCTGGTACGCTATGACGATGGGTTCCTTCAAGACAAACGCAATCCTGCTGCAATGGATATTTATGATACCGCTCTTCTAAGCGTGGATACGGCATTGGGAAATTTCCTCAATCAACTGCAAGAACTGAAAAGTTATAGTAATACAGGCATCATCATCACATCACCCTATGGCATTGATTTCTCACGCGAGGGTCAAGAGGGGCGTTACCTTAGCGAAGCCTCGCTACAGGTTCCACTGCTCATGAAGCTGCCTGGTCAGTCCCCGCGTAAACGCTCTGATCTGGTGGGACTGGAAGACATTGCACCAACCCTCTTGCGGCTGGCAGGTGCCCCGGTCGTAGCGGGCAATAATATGCTCATGTTCGGAGAGCGCAAGCAGCATGTCTCCATGATGGGGAATCCGCTGGCCTTGTCCCTGCGAACCCGTCCATGGCGCTTTACCTGGCTCTCGGGTCGCAATCCATTTACCATGGAACAAAAAGCTGGGGCACTCCCATTGGCACTCCATGACATGAGCAAGTATCGTCTGGGCTACAACTATCGTGTAGAGCTGGACAAAAACCCCACGCTGGTTCAGGAATATGAAAAGGCGTTAAAGGACTATTTGGAATCACAGCAATAGCTACCCATTCGGGTAGCTTCCTGTGCCCGGACAGGACCCATTTAAGGCATCAAAAATTATGGCCGCTCTGTTTCAAGTATTCTTAAGTGTTGCGCCCCTACTCACGGGGGACACCCTTGCTGTGCCATTGGAACATGCCTGGACAAGCACGACCTCAACCCAATGGGTCAGCCGCGTTGATCATCGGGACTTACTGGCCATGCGCCATCCCTGGGTGCCCAGTGAGGAAAAGGGCTTTGCCCTGTACAGCATTTCTATTCGCGTCCCCAAGGACTGGAACGAAAGCGTTGCGCTCACCTTTTATTGTGGGGATGACTATCATACCGATGCATGGCGCCCCGATGGATCCTGGCTCACCGCCAGTGGCTTCATAGGCCATCGTTACAAGCGTGTGCTTATCAATGGCGATGTGGTCTGGCAGGCAGATGTAGCAGATCCGGTGGTGCCCGGTAAATCGCCACGGTACACCATCCCCCTGGAAGTTGAAGCAGGGCAGGTAATCCAGTTGGGCTTGCTGGTCTATGATTCAGTACCTTCCACCACAGTACTGCCCCATGACTTTTACCAATCCGCCAATGGAACATTAAAACGGGAATCTGATGAAGACGCAGAAAATTTTTATACCACGGTCTATTGGGGTGATATTACACTTGTCCATAACGGAGCAGAACCCGAACAGGGCGAACGACCCGTAGTTCAACAGATAAAGACACAGCATGAGAAGCGCTGGCCCCTCCCCCATTTTGGCGATGGGTGGACCGAAAAAACCGTAGCTCTCAAATTGGATACTGTAGTGGATGTGCCTAAAGTGGGATTTCCAGTCACAGCGGGCATCCCCTTTCCGGTGAAACAATTGGACGACATCAAAAATGTACGACTGCAAACGGCCGATGAAAAGGCCCTCTATTCAGAGAAGATGATACTGGGGCAATGGCCCGATGATTCTATCCGGTGGGTCTTGTTTGATTTTATTGCCAAACCGGGACAGTCCCGGATTGACCTCGCATTCACCAAAGACCAGGCACGCACCACTTCAAAACTGGGCACAACAAATAAAGATGAAACCCTGGTGCAGAAGAATTCAATGCTGGAATATGTGACTCGACAAGGCGAGCACCCGGGCAGCTTATGGCATAAGAAAAAGGAACTCTTTAATCATTTCAGCATCAATCTGGTATCCCATGGTGAATCCTACCAGGGCATTTGCCGGGCACCGGAAGTTGATTATGAAAACACGCTCCAATCCACAGTACTACAGAAGGGTGCCTTTGAAAATCTGGATGCGAATCGTGGCAGCTTCAGCCTGGAAAGCACCCTCTTTGAGGACTTGCCCTATCTGCGCTATCGCTTACGCTGGTTTAATGATACCGACCAGGACATCCCCGTCGAGGGCCTGCGCATGGTCTGGGAACAGGAAGAAAACTTTGACTCCCTTAAACTGAACTGGACCACCGTCAAGGCACCTTTCCGACTGGAACAAATCACCCATAATCAACACGCATTAAACGGGGAGACGGGCAAAAACACAGCCCCCTTGTATATACAGTGGGGCAACCTGAGTCTGGTTCCCCGCCACTTTCGGGAACGTTACCCCGCTGCTGTGAGCGCGGAAGGCAATCAGCTTTACCTCGACTGGATTTCTGGCTGGGAAGAGCCTGTCGTTTTTCATCCCGGTGAAGCCATTACCTTCGAATGTTGGCTGGCCGTGGGTACTATTGATGGAAACGCCCTTGCCCGTAACGTTCAGCAACCGCCCATTGTAATTCATCCCGAATACTTCTGTGCAACCGGGGCACTGGGTCCAGCGGCACCCATAACAGCTTTACCCGATCTTGAGCAACAACTTTCTACACTCTATGATGGAAAGTCCTGGGATGCACTGGGGCAGCTCTATGGGCTACGTCATTTCCCCGATTCGCCCCACGTGGGTGGTTTACCCAGCTGGAAAAACAACTACTACGAGCGCATGCTGGGCCTATGGTCTGCCTGGTGGATGACAGGCAACCGCGAATGGTATGCCCGGGCCGAAGCCATGAGTCAACATATTCTGGACCGCGCAATTATCCATTCGGAAATCCCCGGTCAGGACTGGCTCGGTGCCATGCATGGCCCGGGTGAGGACCACGTAGCCCCGCCCTGGAATCCCACACTACGCATCGGTGGACTGGATGCCTACCACAAGATTACGGGTCGCCCGGAAGCTGCACCTGCCGTGGCGGGTGTCATCGATTTTATTCGCCGTAGTAGTGCGGGTGTTCCTGGAAGCAGTGTGCGCCAACACGCAGGTCCCTTTGATGCAATTTGCACCGGCTACTTTAACACAGGTGAAATTGATTTGCTGGATGAGGGTGGGCGCCGGATTGAAGCTGCATTGGGCGAGATGGATTTCCGCCGGGGTGTATGGCAGGACGAGCATGGTTCAAAAGTTTATCGGGGCAATATCCCGTGGATGAACGCACAGATAGCACGCCCCCTCTATTGGTGGTATCTTATGACCGGGGATATTGCGGCAGCACAGGCCCTGGTCGGGCTGGCTGAATCCATGGCGTGTGAGAATATGGACTGGGACGAACCCGGCGCGCTCTACGGCTACTCTCACAACCCGCGCTTTGCCATGACCCCCGCGTATGACCTACTCACTGCACCTGTATTTTTCGCTGCCTATGAAATTACAGAAGATCCCTTCTTCCTGGAGACAGGCCGTGCGGTCTATACGCGCTGGGTCGCCAGTGACCAACCCATTGCCGTACTGGACACCTTCTGGAATACACCCTGGCTAAGTTGGTACGTGGCAAAATATGGTCTGGAAGCACCCACACCGGAAGCGGAAGAAACTTCGGATACGCTTACGACTCCTTAGCTTCCGGGGCCTTAGCTGCCAGGAGTCGGGGCACGAACACCGCAATAAGCCCCCACAGTGCAATGGAAATCCATCCTGCAACTCCAGACCACGGTGGATTGGTCACGGGAAATAAATAATCCCACACCTCAGCATAGGAATAGAGCATGCCTACGAAAACCGCACATAAACCCAGATGACCCTGACGCTGCTGAAATTGCCCCGCTATGTAGGAGACAACCATGGCCAGGATGATTACCTGCGCCATGAATCCGGGTAAGAGGTAAGGCTTTCCTGTAAAAAGAAACCAGGCATGAAGGCTGGGCAAGAACCATAGTGCCCAAAAAAAGCCTGTAACGATGGCGGCAGGTATGGCGCCTAACCCCGATAAACGACTTTGAAGCGCACCCCGCCAGCCCAATTCTCCACCAAAAAATATAGCAGCAAAAATAGTGGTGCCCAGAAATGCACCCCCCAGCACGATGGCAACCAGCAAAATAGTGGGGAGCACTGCCAATACTTCCGGACTCAGGTTTGAGGTATCCAATTGGTTGATAACTGTACCCAGTCGCCAATCTGGACCGCCCCCCCCCAGAAGCAAATTAATTCCACTACCCAACAGCGCGACCAGAGGAACAACAAGTGTAATGCGCAGCACGCCCACCAACGGGAGAGGCCACCACGAGGACGATGCTGATGCATCAACAGGAAAAAACAGTCGGGTTACCCCGGCTGCCAGTGCCGGAATCCAAAGCACTGCAATAAAAAAAACCTGGTCCATCGCAGTCGGTGAATCAAAAGTCATGAATCCAAACGTAAATATAGCCCATTGCGCCGGGTAACCCAAGGCAAAGACAAGAAAAAGGAAAAGAATTATACCTTTTTTATCAATCATTAAATCATCATCCTTTGAACAAGGTGCCAAAGCCTATAGAGCAACCTGCTCGTAATGCACTTCATTGTTAGCGGAAAGTTTCACAACCAAAGAAAAGGGTGCCTCAGGATCAGACAGGGTAAACTTGTATTCCGTATAGCTGCTTGCAGGTACCACAACGGCCTTACGGTGAGGCGATACTGTCAGTCTGGCTTCCGGCACCAGCTCACGCCAATTTCGTGGACTCAACACAATATCCAGAACCCCCTCCGCCTGAATCTGCGCTGCATTATCCACACGTACCTTCAATTGAGACTGCGTGCGGGTAATGGTCATGGACAGCGTATCTTCCTGTAGCACCCGCACATCGCGATATATCTCCCCACCCAAATCAGTCCAGGCAATGACAGCGGCTGTCTCGGGTTTAGCCGATACCGGAATCATGTTCACGATCCGACGTAAGTACTCACCCGGATCCAGGTTATAGTAACTTTCAGATGGACCGATACTCCATCCTTCAGGTGCCTCAAGATGGAGCATTCCTTCCAGCGATTCATCCTGTAAATGATTGGTCAGCACAACCTCCACCGTGGTCAAATCCCCGGTAAATTCTCCATTCAAGCGCAACCCCAAAGGCTGCATCCCCCGTACCGCAGGGCCGCCTA
>CALAXS010000102.1 GCA_937895305.1 uncultured bacterium | reverse complement strand
CATTTATGGCCCACCACAACTTTGCAAAACACAAGGCCTCAACTTTACACGTCATTGCGAGCCGAGACAACGAGGCGCAATGACGTGCTTTTATAAGTCAAAGAGGATTAAAATATTTTATATTGGACAGTAGTGATACCATATAAAAAAGCGCAGCGAAATAAATCACTACGCTTTATCTAAATTATATTGTGTAAACGTCCGAAGCTTAGAGCAACTCGGCGATTTGTACCGCGTTGAGGGCAGCGCCTTTGAGCAGGTTATCCGACACGATCCACATGTCCAGCGCGCTGGGGTGGGACACGTCTTCGCGGATTCGCCCGACGAAGGTATCGTACTTGCCTGCACAGTCGAGTGCGTGGGGGAACACGTCGTTGGCGGGGTCGTCTTGCACGATGATGCCGGGTGCCGCAGCGAGTAAAGCCCGCGCTTCATCGGCACTTAACTTTTTCACCGTTTCCACGTTCACGGACTCGCTGTGTCCGGTGTGCACAGGTACGCGCACGGTGGTGGCGGTGACCATGATGGAATTGTCACCCATAATTTTTTTGGTCTCGTTGACCATTTTCATCTCTTCGGAGCTATACCCGTTTTCCCCGAATGCGTTGGCATGGGGAATCTGGGGTAGGCAGTTGAAGGCGATGGGTACGGGAAAAACGTTGCACTTGGGTTCTTCCCCTGCGAGGACGGATTTAAACTGGGCGGTCATTTCGTTGAGGGCGGCGCTGCCTGCGCCGGACACGGCCTGATAGGTGGACACAACGACGCGCTTGATGGTGGCTGCATCGTGGAGGGGCTTGAGGACCACCACCATCTGGATGGTGGAGCAGTTGGGATTGGCAATGATGCCCTTGTGCAGTTTGATGTCGCCGGGATTCACTTCCGGTACCACGAGGGGCACTTCGGGGTCCATGCGCCAGGCACTGGAATTATCCACGACTACACAGCCTGCGTTTGCTGCATGGGGTGCAAAGGTCTTGCTCGTGCCGCCGCCAGCACTGAATAGAGCGATGTCCATACCGTTGAAGGCGTTTTCGTCGAGCAGTTCTACGGGGAGTTCTTCGCCTTTAAAGGTCAGTTTTTTCCCGACGGATCGGGCGCTGGCCAGTAATTTAATGGAGGCTATGGGGAAATTACGATCTTCCAGGGTGCGCAGCATCTGCTGGCCCACCACGCCGGTAGCACCTGCTACTACGACATTTTTACTACTCATGGAAATACTCTCCTCTGCAATTTCCCGGTGTATGCATACCGGGTTTATGCCAAAACTGGAACAAAAATGGGCAGAATCGCCCAAAAGAACCCTTATTATGACACATTATGAAGGGCAGATTGAAGTTTTTGCCCCATTCCGCCATGCTGAACCTTTATAATTACGGACTGGCGCAGTATTTCCACCTGGGAGGGAACCTCTTGCGCAAGCTGGTGTTTAAACGGATAGAAACGAGGCAGCAAACGCATGCAAGAAGTTGATGATTGGGAATTGGTCGCCCGTGCGCAAGGCGGTGATATGAACGCCTTTGCGGAGATTGTGCGGCGCTATCAGACCCCGGTGATTCACTTCTGCCAGCGGATGCTCGGTTCGGCCCAGGATGCAGAAGATATGGCGCAGGATTGTTTTATGCGGCTTCATCGCTACCTGGATCGACTCCAGCCGCAGGCGAAATTTTCAACGGTACTTTTTGGAATGGCGAGGCAACTTACTTTGAATCACCTTCGAGATACAAAACGACGTGGCAGAGGCCAGCATGAGTCTGTGGACGTGCGGCCTGTACCTGCGTCGATTAATGCACATCCCGACCGCCAGGCGCGTCTGCGGGAAATCGAAGGTGCACTGGAGGAGGGGCTGGCCCGGCTCAGTGCGGAGCACCGGGAAGTACTGGTACTTCGCGAGATCCAGGGGATGGACTATGATGCCATCGCAGCGGTGGTGCATTGTCGTAAAGGAACGGTGAAAAGTCGACTGGCCCGTGCGCGTGAGCAATTGCGTCAGCAACTTGTGGCCTTGGGGGGGGAAGCGTTATGAAACCGGAACACCTCGAAGAAGAACTCTCTGCTTATCTGGATGGCGAATCGAAAAACCCGGATCAGATGAAACGGCTTATTCAAAAAGATCCGAAGGTCGCGAAGCGTTTTATGGAAATGCAGAAACTCTCGACCCATTTACAGGAACTGCCGGGGCCGGATGTACGTCCTGAATTCCTCACCCGTGTGATGGCCCATGTGCGCGAGCAGGAAGCGGAAAAGCGACAGGCGGGATTCTTTGCCTTGCACTTTGGCAATTTTTCTATCCCCATGCATCGTTGGCTCTGGCCACGATGGGCACTGGCCAGTTTTGTAACGACGTTGATGGTGGCCGTTGCGGTGGGTACCTGGATGAATGGCAATAGCACATTGCCCGAAGGCAATGAACAGACTGCCAACATAGTTCCATTTGATGTGGCAGAATTTTTTAGCCTCACTGATGATGATGTTATTGAGCGACTGGAAGGTTTTTATGGTGAAGAGGTTGAGGCCTATGCCGCGTTGCCGGAAGGGGAAGCTGTATATATGGCTTCGGCAGTCTGGTCAGAATATGACCAATATTATGATTATGGATTCTCTGCGCAAGATGATCTTTATGGAATGTTGAACGAATTAAACGAAACCGAGCAGGAGTATTTCAGTACGCTCCTGCAAGAATACGCAAATTAAAGGAAATGATTATGAAAATCAGACACTACATAGGCGCGACGGTACTCGCGCTGGTCATGACGGGCAGTGTATTTGCACAACCCCCGAGAGGCGATGGCCCGCCACCCCGTGGTGGTGGTGGATCGGAAATCCGTGGCGGAGGCGACTTCGGTGGGGGTCCACCCCGTGGTCCTCAAGGGCGCGGCCCCGAAGGTCGTGGTCCATCTGAGTTTCGTGGTGGTCCCGGTGGTGGTCCCCATGGACCCGGCGGTCCGGGTGGCTTCCGTGGTCAGGATCAGGCGGAGATGCAGCAGTTTATGGAACAGGTAATGCTGGCCCGTCTGGCGAGTGAGCTGGAACTGAATGATGAGCAGACGGTGCTCATGGTGAAGAAGATGGAGGATCTTCGTGAGTCGTCCCGTGATCGCAGTAAAGCGCGTCAGAAAATGTTGGAAGACTTGCGCAAGGCAACCGATGACGACAAGGAGAGTCCTGAAGTCGCGGCGCTCCTGGAAAAACTGGTGAAGCAGGATGCTGCGGCAGCAAGGGGTCGCCTGAAGACTTATGAGTCGCTGAGTACCGATCTTGAGGGTTGGCAACAGGCGAAGCTCTACCTTTTCCTCCAGGAATTTGAGCAGGACATGCGTGGCCTCATGGATCGTGCCCGTATGCGTGCCCATGGCTTTGGCCCAGGTGGTCCCGGCGGCCCCGGCGGTCCGGGTCGTGGTGATGGATTAGGTCGTGGCCCTGAAGGACGTGGCCCAGGTGGACAAGACGGATTCGATGGACCTCCAAGGCGTGGACCTGAGGGCGGTGGTCAGGGTCAGTTCAATGGTCCCCCTCCTCGTGGACCTGAGGGACGTCGTGGTGGTGGTGGAAATGGTGGTGGTGGATTCGGTGGGCCTCCTCCCCGTGGACCTGGTGGACCTGGTGGGCAGGGCGGTACACCACCCCCTCCACCTCCGGCTGAATAAGGTATAGGGATTGGATCAAGCGCGTCGTGATGGAAATATCCGTCACGACGCGCTTTTATTTTGCCATTCCTGTAGATGTTCACGCATTCGCTGACAAAATTATTTCCAGAGCGCAGATCCCCATCTACATTGAGACGATGCTTTTATATTTCCCGCGTAAGCGGGAATCCCCGTTTGGTAGCTACAAACCATGAATTTGGAAAGGTAGTCGTAATTGGCTGGTAG
>CALAXS010000101.1 GCA_937895305.1 uncultured bacterium | reverse complement strand
ATGGTATTGAACGCCTCGGCCAGTTGATGCAGTTCTTTATCGAGGCGGCGGGTGATGCGGTAGTCTAGGTTGCCCTGCCCAAAATGATTTACGTCTTCTGCCAAAGCATGAAGCGGTCTGGTTAATCGACGCCCGAGCCACATACTCAGCATAATTGCCAGGAGCATCATCACAACACCTACAACAACGATGTAGGTGGTCCCTACACTCAGGACATTTTCAAAGCGGGCAATGGGATGTTCGATATAGAGCGCAACAGGTTTATCGAATCCCGGAAATTCCATTCTGGAAATTACACCCACGCCATTTAGTTCGGTGATTTCTTCCGGGGCAATGATAGCTGTGGCGTCCACCCCCTTCAGAAGCGTTACCGAACGCTTGAGGATTTCATCGGGCAACACCTCGTTTCTTCCGGGTTGGTTAGCGGAGGAAAAAATAACATTGCCGGATCCGTCGATGATGGCAAGGTGCAGCAGTTTGACTTCCTGGATAAAGCCTTTCATTAAATCCTGTAGCCCCAGCTCTTCAATAACCTGCTCGACTACCTGTGGCCCTATACGTACTTCTATAACCCGTTCTTTATTCAGGGGTACCTGAACTGTTCCTGATGTATTGCTATTGGTACCGGGGGTGACAGGCCGAACTATTTCGATGGATTCAAGTAGTGCGATGCCCTGTGAGGATTGCGCCGCTTTGACCACATGATTCAGGTGGTCGGTTACTTCGTCCGGGGCCAAAAGCTGGTGCTTTTCTGCAAGAGTAACGAATTCAGCGCCCAGGTGCGCAGTGGCTTCCAGTTGGTCGTCCAGTGCCTCTTCTACCCGTTCTGATAATGTGGCACCGTAGTTGGCAGTCAAGACCGCTAACATGGTGATACGGTGTGCACGGGTCATTTCACCGGTAAAAATGAAGCCTGCGAAGGAAACAAGGAGTACGCCGGACATGACAGAAATGGTCAAGAGGGTCAACAGGCTTACCCAAAAAGTAATCCGTGTTCTGAATCGTAGCCTGAACATGTATACCCCTGTTATTGAATAATGGTCCTGGTCGGCTCGCCCATAGTGGATTGGCCACTTTCTTTCATGCTTTCCATAAGCTTCTGTAACTGTGTTTCCGGCATGCCCCGCTGTTGCGCTTCCTTGATAAAGGTCTCTGCATCGCGGGTTTGTTTTAGGGAAATGGCCAATTCAGCACGTATTACCCAGGGTTCAAATCGGTCCGGATAGGTCTTGGCCGCTTCATCCAGGTATTGTAGTGCCCGGGGCATTTGATTCATGCGCAGGGCAAGCTGGGCGAGTTCTACCAACAGCAAGGGCGCAGTGTCCCCTTCGGGTTCTACCTGTTCCAGGTAGGTGCGGCCATCAACCCAGGAACCACTCATAGCACAGCGTTGCCCGATACTTCGCCATCCTTCGTTTGTCGCAAGGGCACTGGTCCCCCACTCTGCCACAAAGTTCTCGCTTTGTCCCAGTTGCCCCCGGACCAGACCAAGCATCTGCCAGATCGCTTCGCTGGTCGTATCTTTACGAAGTAGACGATCCAATTGGTAATTGGCCTGAAACAAGTTGCCTCGTAATACATTGGCTTCGGCCTGCTTGGCGTAGCCTTCGGTGGCCCCTTGGCCCTTGAGTAAAATTTCGCTAGCTTCCTGGTCCAGTTGCGCGGCACGTTGCAGTAATCCGGAGAGTTGATTCAGGGTCGGATTCTCCACATCAGAGTCACCCTGCGCGACCACCAGACGCTGGTAGGCACCTGTAACGTCGCCCAGGCCCAAACGCAACATGGCATGGCGCTGCTGGAGTATGGGCGATACCGGGCCTGTCAACTCTGCTGCTTCATAAAGATCAACAATGTCACGAATTTGCGTTAGTGTACTGTTGCCTTGCTGCACTTTCTGGTCTTTTACCTGTGCCAGCATGAGGGCACCCTCGTGATTAAAAGGGTCCAGGGCCAGGGCTTTGTTCAGCGAAATTTCGGCACCATCAAGATCCTGTAGATAGGCTTGTGATTTCCCGAACTCCGTTTGGAATGAAACGTTTAGCGGATAGAGAACGGTGGCCCCCGTCGCATATTGGTTCAGCAAATCCCACGAGTGTTTATCCATGATGCCATTCTCATCCAGAGTCGCACCGGACTGGATGGCTTCGAGAACGTAGCCGTACTCATGCTCTTCTTTTTCCTCTTGCGCGAGGATGTCGGCCCAGTATTCTATTGGCGACTGTAGTAGTAAATACTCTTGTGAGACGATGTAGCCCCCGGCCAGCACGGCGATGGCGGTGATAACACCCGCCACCAGGGGCACGGGACCTGTAGCAACGGGACGCAACAAATGGGGCAGGAGCGGCAATGCAAATACACTCAACAGATAGAGTTGAGGCTGATGACCCAGAAGCTGGGCCATGATGTCGCCCAGGCCTTGTGCCGGATTAGGGTCTGTGGCCCAGATAGCTGCACAGAGTAAGAGGGCCAGACCGATGGTGCTGGCATGAAAATTCGCGAGACGCTTCAGGCCGCTTCCACCACCACGGAGCAATGACGCAGCCAGCCCGACCACGGGCAGAAAAATCATAGCGTGCCAACTGGCTACAGCACAGGCCAGCCAGATGAGCGGTAGTATGGACAACCCGCTATCGGAATCACTCTTGGCTGTGTGTTTAAGCACACTGGACACAAAGAGCAATCCAAAAAAACTGCCCTGTAATATGTAGCGCGCCGAAAGAAATCCTATCGTTTCAGCGACCCATGGGCAGGCTGCGACCAGTACCGCGGGAATGGTGGCGGCAATGTCAGGGATGGATTTCGCAAAGAGTCGGCGACAAATGAAGAACACGAGCATGGCGTTCAGTGCATGAAAAATAAGGTTGCCCAGGTGTAAACCCCAGGTGGAACCGTTGACCAATAGGGCATTGACCGACAGGCCAAAGAGGGTCGCTGGCGCCTCGGGCAGTTTTTCCAGGGCTTCAGGAAATGTGACCAGGCGATGGAGGCTCGTATCCCGGGTAAACAATTCAGCATCGGGCCCGTGGATACCGAGATACGTTACGGGCCAACTCACCAGCACCGCGACCACCAGCACAACAAAGGCACTCATTAATGTTAGCGCCTTTTCATTGCCCTGCTGGGTCGGCAGGATACCCTGGGTTATATTGGTTTCGGTTGTTGCGGGTGCGTCGTCCCTGATTGGCACTGCCGTTACATCAATAATTTCATCAACATCCGCTGTTTCTTTGTTTTCGTCGTCGGTACTCACGCTTAAATTCCTGTAGTCAATATTTGCTGGAATCCACGATTATATAGGAAACACCCGTATAAAGCATCAATGTGAACTACCATGGCGTGGCACACGCTTTTTCCGTCCGAAATGGCGAAGTCCCGTCCAGCCGTAGAGGACCAGAACCAGAAGGCCCAGGCCAACGGCCTGACCCGGTGTCAGCAGTACGCGCTCCACCTTGAGCACTACACTCCGGCGGGCATTGGGATTGTCGGGATTGAGCTGAAAACGCCATTGACCCACACGATGGGACCCGGTGCCGGACAGGTATATGGTAGTGATTTCCTGGGTGTCTTGATTGGTCAGTGTCAGGTTCACAGCGGTGACTGGGCCTTGGGGTATGCGACGATAGCGAAATGATACCGGACCACCACGTTCTGAAAAATGACTATCCCCTTCCCGCACATACTGGGGTACACCGTCTAACACAAATTCGCGTTGCCAGATGGTATCGCCGGATTGGGTGACGGGAAGAGCATGTTGCATGACTTGCACCAGGCGTATGGGTATTCCACCTGAATGGTGTTCACTACCGATACCGCGCCCCGATTTATACCCGGAATATACAGAATCTTTGTGTGGGTCATAAGTCGTTACACGCGCTTCGTCATTTTTCCATGCATCGATAATGTAAATATTTTTTGCCAAACCAGGATTTTCGAAGCGGATTCCCTTCGCCTCCTCCCCGGCATGGAGGGTGACCTGTTCTTCCTCTCCATCACTCAGTATGCCTATCAGAATCTTGGTGGGCTGTCGACTATCTTTTGGTGCTACGGCCAGCAGGGTAACCTGTGCATCATCATGGCGGGTCGCCCCTGTGCCGGGGGAAAACTGTGTAAACCAGTGGGTCACTTTATCGTCGCGAATGCCCCAGCGTGGTCTGGCTATCTTTTCAAGCTCCACGCTTGAACTTTTAATGGCTTCCTCTGAATCATGCCAGCGAAAAAGAAGTGCGGCATCGTCGCCCAGAATGGTCCATTGTCCGGGCTGGAGCAGTAGTGACTGTGACCAGGTTTTCGTTTCCATGCTTTGTAAGGCTACTGCGGCCATGGGGCTGCCTTGTGAACTCAAGACCAG
>CALAXS010000100.1 GCA_937895305.1 uncultured bacterium | reverse complement strand
AGCAAGGTGTCGGGTTGAACTTCGAGATTGGCGACGTGGGACCAGGTCATATCACCGGGCTGCATGGCGTGGTAGGTGCACTCCCTGTTTCCCTGGATGCAATGATTATAATGGTTTGGCAAAAAGAACCAGGCAGCGATGAACTCCAGTGGAATTTCCGTATCATTGTGTACCCGTGCGGACCAATGGAGCTTGCCCCCGTCCAATGATAACGTCCATTCATAGCGAATGGGGATACGGGTCATCAGCCCTTCCGCAGTACAGCGGGTTGCTGTGGATTCTGTGATACGCCATTCAGCGGCTGTAGAATCCTGTTGCTGACCAAAGGCCTGGGTCATCATCTTGAGGCCTTCCGGTGAAGTGATTTCTTTCTTGTCCCGGAAAAGGCTCATGCGACCATTGCTGAATATGGCCTCATACTGATCCTGTTGAAGGGTATGAATGCCTTTTTCCATGCCCACCTGACGCAGGTAATAATTAATGGTGGATTGTGTACTACCCCGACTGAGCATGGCACCCTTATTGAGGAGAACAACACGATCACACAAGGTGTTTACAATACCCAGATCATGGGAAACAAAGATGATGGTCTTGCCTTGCTCTTTCAATTCACCAATCTTTTTGCGACAGGCCCGTTGAAATTCTTCATCACCCACAGCCAATACTTCGTCCACAAGAAAAATATCCGGATTGGCGTGCACCGCAACCGAGAAAGCAATGCGTACATACATGCCACTACTGTACGTGTCTACGGGTTGATCGACAAATTCACCAATGCCGCTGAATTCAAGGATTTGGTCAAAAACCTTGTCCACATCTCTCGGGTGCATCCCCAGGAGATCCGCATTCAAATAAACATTTTCACGCCCGGTCAGCATAGGATGGAAACCAGCGCCTAACTCCAGGAGCGACGCAATACGGCCCGTAAGTGTAACACTGCCACTGGAAGGCAGGGTGACGCCCGCGAGAATTTTAAGCAAGGTACTCTTGCCAGAGCCATTACGTCCGATGATACCCAACGATTCACCCGGCTCAACGCTGAGCGAGATGTCGTCCAAAGCCTTGAACATACCCTCTTTCTTGCCCGTGAGCCAATTCTGGAGTCCACCCCGGCCAAGGATAGCCCGTGCCCCCATCCGCTCAGGATAGATCTTGGTCACGTTATTGACTTCTACGATAGCCATTAGAGGTGGTCCGACAAGGTGGGTGCACTACGGCGGAATACGATGAAGCCACCAACGAGCGCTATAACGCCAAAGCATGCAGGCCATGCCCAGAGATGAACCGGTGCCATGACACCCTCCACCAGCACACTGCGATACGCGGTGATGAGTCCCGCCATAGGATTGGCCTGATACAGAATCTTGGCCCAGTAATACAGCTTGCTGCTATTCATCA
>CALAXS010000099.1 GCA_937895305.1 uncultured bacterium | reverse complement strand
CTGAATATATTAAACAATACTTTCACGTATAGAGTTTTCAACAGCGCTTCGGATCGTGTGGATACCTGCCTTCGCAGGTATGACGGTGTATGGTATAGCAGCCTTCGAAATAGATTTATCTTCTCGAATTAAGAAACATCTACAATTGCGAGGATGCGAAGCTGGCGATAATATGGCTTGGTCCAGAGGATTGGACAATGGCAATCATGACCCCGACATTAACATTAAATTAAAAAAATCTTGGACAGTAGAGAGGTCGAATGATGAAAATATATCGATGCGTTGTGACAGGTATGTTGTTGTGTCTATGTGCCTTGCCAACCTACGCCCAGCGCAGCTGGGATTTTGATACGATTTCAAGCGAACCCATAAGCACCTGGCATTTTCGGGCGGTGACCTCCATAGAAGATGCCCTGCCCGACTCCGTTGATGGCCTGGGTCTGGTTGAACTTCCCTGGCAGGTGGAACGTACCCGCGCCCGGGGCTATTGGCTGACCACAATCAACGTACCCCGGCGCTTTCAGGGGCGCGCAGTTTACCTGGAAGTAGAAGGTCTGGGCACCGTCCATATCTATCTGGATGGAAGCGAAGTCAGCTCCGGTACCCGTAGAGCATCCACACCTATAAAGACTCCCGCAGGATCACCTGTATCGATTGCCATCGCCATGGAACATAGTCGTCAGCCCGCTCTTTTGAACAAGGCACGACTCGTTGCCGTGCCCCCCGGTTTTCGGGACTATGTGGCGTATCGGGAAAAGGTGCTGAAAGCGTTACCGGAAGTGGCGGAAGACGCAGCGCGTATCCCCTGGCGTGTGAAGGTAAACGACACGACTGATGCATCCCAACCGGACTTCGACGACCGCGCCTGGGAAACGGTGGATCACAAATTTCGCTGGGAAGGTAACTCCACCCCGTGCTGGTGGCGCGGTACCCTGCGTATACCGGAACAAATCCTGAACTTGCCTACGGCGGGTAAAGCCCTGAATCTCCGTGGTAAATTTGATGATGCTGCAACGGTGTACCTCAATGGCGAAAAACTGGAAGAGGCCATCACCGCACCTGACAGTACCGCCCTGCGTATTCCTGATCACTTCAAGCCCGGCGACGAAGTACAGATTGCTATCAACCTCATGAACCATTGGGGGAGCGGCGGGCTGGAAGCGCTGGAATGGCACTTTACCGATTTTGATGCTGCTGAAAATACGCTCTACGAATTTAATACCCTCATGTACGGTCTGGACCGCACCTTGAGCATGCACGATCAACCACAGGACACCTGGGTGGATGGACTCAATGCGGTTTGTACCACCCTCGCCGGGGCCAGTACAGACCCTGCACAGTACCCCGCAATTATTTCAAAAACAATGGAAGAGCTCGCGACCGTTAAGGTCAGCATAGACGCATCCCCGGTCCCGCTCCTGGCCCCTTACCTCCAGGATGTACGCGCAAACCAGGTCACCATCATGTGGGAGACCAGTGCACCCGTCGATTCCGCGGTGCTTTATGGCAAGACAGAACGCGATAAAAAAGTGGAGGACACCAGTCCCCAGGACATGGGCATCCACGAAGTGGTGCTCAGCGATTTGGAAGCCGACACCGAATATCAATACCAGTTCGTTTCCGGCGACTATGTCTCCAAAGTCTATAGCGTCCACACGGCACCTGAAAAACCACGACCTTTTAAATTTCTCATCTGGGGCGATAACCGTTCTGACCCCGATATGTGCGAGCGCATCAGTCTTCTCATGGATACCGCCGATGCTGAGTTTGTTATTAACGTGGGTGATGTGGTCGCCCGTGGTTCACGATGGCATGAGTGGACGGAGCAGTACCTTATTCCGGTGCGCCACTGGTCTCACAAGTGGCCCAGCTACGTCGCTATCGGCAACCACGAATACGGTGGCATTATGAATAACGACAACGTGCCGGGCTTCGACCAATACCTGGCCCACCCTACCATCGAGCCGGGTAGCACGGAATACTGGTACAGCTTCGATTATGCCAATTGCCATTTCATCTTTATGGATGGCAATAAATTCGATGAGATTCACAAGGGCGAAGAGAACGACTGGACCATTAACCCTGCGGACCCGCAACTTATCTGGATAGAAGAAGACCTGAAAGCGGCCCAGGGTCGGGGTGACTGGATCTTCGGTTTCATCCACGAGCCGCCTTACTCAGAGGGGTGGTCCGGTGGTTATTACGATGGCGAGGGTTTTCTGCGCAACAGCCTCGTGCCCATCCTCGAAAAATATGGCGTAGACATGCTCTTTGCGGGGCACACCCACGACTACGAGCGTGGTCTTCCCCATCCGCCCTACGACCCGGAAACAGGCGAGGGCAATACCATCACCCACATCATCACCGGGGGGGGTGGCGCGAACCTGGACAACCACAAGTATAAGGAATGGACCCACATCGACATCCCCGATCATCCTGCCGACCCGAGTAATGACAAGACGGACGAAGGGGAATACTACAAGTACCACTATTGCTGGATGGAAGTGGACGGTACTTCGCTGAAATTTGAAGCGCGGGAAGTCTTGCCCAATGGACGTGACGGCGGGGTCTTTGACCGCTTTCAGCTGAAGAAAGAGTAAGGGGTAGAAGTGGGCTCCTTAACGCAGAGGCGCGGAGAGCGCAGAGGGGGAGAGACGCCCTAGTCCCAGGAATCCCCATGTAATTCTATCTGCACTACTTTATCGACGTAATCTTTTATCACGAGAAGAGTGTCTCCTGCATAAGCGATATCATCGATTATAATTTCATGCCTTCCGTCACCATCAATATCAGCAATACCATTCAGTTGAAAGTCTTGTCTTATGTCATCTTTACGGAGGGTATCCAATTGCCAGGACATAGCGATATATTTACCATTTGCGGTTCTTTTGCCTTTATTCGAGTCCAGCCCAAACCCCGATTCGTTATACGGATTTCCTGTCGCAAAAAACTGAATTAATTTATCTTTGCCTTCGCCTTTTGTGGGTATGGTCGGGTTAAGTTCGGTGATGACGAGGTATGCGGTCCAGCGATTGTATATTACCTGAGCACATTGCTTTGGCAGTTCCCACGTAAATTTTTCTTTCGCAGTGGTAATTAACCCTACTTGCACTTCTTTTGCTATCTCTTCAGGAAGGTCGATAATCAGCGCCCGAGAATGCGCTAATGTGGATGATTTTTGGGGCTTGCCTTCTGTCTTAAAACTCCGCTTGTACTGAAACACTTCATACATACCACTGTAATAACGTTCGTTTTCAATGGTTGCTGTATCGAAAATGGGCAGTGTCGTTGCTTCGGCAAAAGCTGAATAAGAACCGAGGCAAAGGAGCGATAACACAAGAACGCGGTATGACATAGAAGAGACCCCCATTAAATAGAGTTGACCACTAACACTACCATACCAAATCGAGACATTTCTCTCCATCCCTATTGCTTGCCGTGCTACGGCCTCTGCGTTCTTTGCGTCTCTGCGTTAAGGTATTTCCCCGTCCGCTGCTAGAACTGTTTCAGGCCGAGGGCCTGGGCGAGCCAGCCAAGGAGGTCGGTGGGGGGTGCGAAGCTGAGCGCTTTCGCGGGACTGGTCCCTCGTTCCCATGCTCCGCGTGGGAATGCATACGAAGCCCGGCCAAGCTAGTGATCGACAACCTTTACGCCTACAGGAAGCTGGGATACCGTTGGGGGGATCCCCAGTCAAGCTGGGGATGACAGAAAGAACGTTAGGAATTAACAGGTAAGGTCTTGCTTATTTACTATAAAGGCCCCTGTCCGGCTACGGCCCTCTTTCCCTTAGCGTCTTTGCGCCTTCGCGTGAGATTTCTTCCCCCTTTCCCCCCTCTGTGTTCTTTGCGTCTCTGCGTTAAGGTATTTCCCCGTCCGCTACTAGAACTGTTTCAGGCCGAGGGCCTGGGCGAGCCAGCCGAGGAGGTCGGTGGGGGGTGCGAAGCTGAGTGCTTTCGCGGGACTGGTGATGGGGTGGAGGTGACGTTTGCGCATGTTCAGAATCCTTTTATGCGATGGGGTGCACACCCAATTCTACCGCTTACACGACATGGTGTTACAGGGGCAAAAAAAAGCCCCCCGGCACAAGGCCAGAGGGCTATATATAAATGGCATCCCCAAGGGGATTTGAACCCCTGTTGCCGCCGTGAAAGGGCGGTGTCCTAGACCAGGCTAGACGATGGGGACGCGGAAAAACGTCCAAGATGCCCCGACAAAGGAAAATAGCAGCAAAACTGCTCCTCGCGAGGTCGGGCGATACTATAGCAAGCAGCGGAAAGTCATGTCAAATTGCTCCGGTATTATCAGGCGGTCTGAAGGTACTTTGTCTGTAGTGCGGTGCTTTGTTGCAGCCTTTCCGCCTGAAATGCGAGAATAGCAGGGTTGATTAACCAAAAAGAGAGATCCCATGAGCAGTATAGACCCTGTATATTTCGGCGATGAGAAAAAAGATAGCGATGGTGATGCCAAAGATGAAGGCATGATGGGGAAAATCCTCAAGGCCCGTACCATCCTCGTGAGTGGCCAGGTGGACCAGGAACTCGCTGAGAAAGTCATGTCCCGGTTACTGATACTTGAAGCGGAAAACAATGACCCCATCAAGATGATTATCACCTCCCCCGGTGGTCATGTGGATTCGGGTTTCGCTATCTACGATACCATGAAATTCGTCAAGTCCCCCATTATCACCATTGGTGCCGGGTGGGTGGCCAGTATCGCTGTACCCATATTCTTCGGCGGTGACAGTGGCAAACGCTTTAGTCTGCCCAACACCCGCTTCCTCCTCCACC
>CALAXS010000098.1 GCA_937895305.1 uncultured bacterium | reverse complement strand
TGCATCGCGTGGCACTTCTTCGCCTGCGGCTTCCATCTCTTTGATGATGGTTTCTTGAAACCAAAATTTTCCTTATTGGCTCTGGTGCAAGGCCATAATCTAAGGAACCGGATGACAGCATCGGCGTATGTGGATATCGCCCCGCCCATGGAGAGTGCGTTTTTAGATGCACCTTATCTGGTGATACCGGGAGTGACTACGTCGCTGCCCGTAGCGGTACAACTAACCAATAGAAATAATGATGGCACACGCCATGATGTGCGCCTCTTTGGCCCGGCGGGCTGGAATGGAACGGGGGATCAGGTGGGACTGGATTTCGCAGCCGAGGATGAGTCGCGGATTCAACAATGGGCGATACAGGTTCCTGCCGAGGTGAAGCCGGGTGATTATGACTTTGGTATTCGCCTGGAGGGGCGTGTTGCGGATGGCAAGGAGTATCCACGTAATGCAGTAGCACGGGTGGTGGACCTAATCGTGCCCAAGGATATCCGGGTGGGCGTGATTCAGAGTTACGATGATACCTTTGTGACTACACTGCGCAAGATGGGCGTAGCCCATGAGACCATTGAAGCGAAGGATTTCAGCCTGGAACACCTGCAACAGTTCACCACCATCATCGTGGATATTCGTGCTTATCTGGTGAGGGAGGATCTGGTGGCGAATAACGCGACCTTGCTGGACTATGTGAAGCAAGGGGGAACCCTGCTGGTGAATTATCAGAAGACTTTTGAGTGGCGACCAGAACTGGCACCCTATCCCATACATGTATCCCGCAACCGGGTTACCCGTGAAGATGCTGCCATGACGGTGCTGGATAATGTGCATCCGTTGTTTACGACACCCAACACCATCGGTGCGACGGATTGGGACGGATGGCGTCAGGAGCGGGGATTGTATTTCCCGAATAAATGGGATGATGCCTATACGCCCCTGATTGAGTGTCATGATCCGGACGAGACCATTCCGCCGGGGTCTTTGCTGCTCGCAGATTATGGCGAGGGTAAATACCTGTACACGGCACTGGGCTGGTATCGTCAGTTGCGCGAGCTTCATCCCGGGGCCTTGCGGGTCTTTGCCAATATGCTGGCGTTATAGGGGGGCTTTGACCATGGCGAAAAAAACCGTATTGGCAGTGTGCGCCCACCCGGATGACATTGAATTCATGATGGCGGGTACACTGCTGCAATTGGGCAAGGCGGGCTATGACCTGCATATCATGAATGTGGCCAATGGGTGTTGCGGGTCCATGACCCTGAACGCCGAGGAAACAGCGAAGGTGCGCCTGGTAGAAGCCCGTGACGCGGCGAAAATTATGGGGGCGACGCATCATCCACCCCTGGTCAATGACCTTGAAGTCATGTACACCCCGGAAATGATTCAGCCCATCGCTGCCGTAGTTCGCGAGGTGAACCCGGACATCGTGTTGACCCATCCCCTGGCGGATTACATGGAAGACCATACAATCACCGCGCGGCTCACTGTATCCGCAGCTTTTGTTCGCGCCATGCCCAATTACTCGTCACAGCCTGAGCGTGCTCCGGTGAACAAGGCCATGACACTCTATCATGCGCTGCCCTATGGTCTTTGCGATGGATTGCGGAACAAGGCCGTGGCCCATCAATACGTGGATATCACCGATGTGCTGGACACGAAGAAGGCCGCGCTGGCGGCCCACACGAGTCAACGGGAATGGCTGGACCAGACGCAGGGCCTGGGCAGTTACGTAGAAACTATGGTGGAGATGTCGAAAACGGTAGGTGCGTGGTCAGGCACTTTTGACTATGCAGAAGGATGGTGTCGTCATTCACACCTGGGCTTTAGCGAAGAACATGCCGACCCCCTGGCGGATGCCCTGAGTGATAGGCATACCCTCAACACAGCCCTGTAGCAGGATTATTTTCCCTCGTTCCCATGCTCTGCGTGGGAATGCATACGAGACTAAAACATTTCGCCATTCACTCAAGTCGCTACACTACAGCTGCGGCACAAACTCATACGCACCCATATCATAGTCCGAGCCGTCGCCTGTGCCACCCGCACCCAGCCCATCACCATCTTGGGGTCGCAACACACCGAGGATGTCGTCTATGACAAAGCCGTAGTCTTCAACGCTCGTGTCGCGGCCCGTGTCGAGACAAGGTGAATCCGGACGGAGGGTATAATCCCACACGTCATAGTTACCCATGGTGCTTTCCGTTGCATCGCCCCAGACCGTGATACTCACCCAGTCATTACGCACAACAAGAAAGGCCTGGTCCCGGCCATTTACTTCCGTCGAGTCGAGCCATAAGACCAAATCCGTGTATGCATGAGGCACCAGCAAGTCCGCACACATCAGCGTGCTCTGACCCGTTTCCGGGTCAAAGGTGATAGGCGCGGCTTTGCCCGATTGCACGGAACCGACAAACAAGGGCGGGTCCTCTATTACTTCCGGTGCATCATAGCCACCCCAATCATAGCCCCCCTTGATACAGCTGTATGACAAATAAGTCCAAGCACTTTGATTCTTATTACGGATTTCACTGTCATGAGATAT
>CALAXS010000097.1 GCA_937895305.1 uncultured bacterium | reverse complement strand
ATTGGTGGCGACATCCGGGAGGCACAGGGCCTGCACCTGCAGGACCATGGCAACCCGGTTCAATACAGAAATATCTGGGCCGTGGAGCTGGACTAGTCTTACTGCTTAAGTAGCCACACATCAGATACCACAATGGCGATGGACCCGGTGCCCCGTTCAAAGACCAGTCGCAGGGTACCGTCGCTGGTGAGGGGTCCGGGCACATCGTACTCAAAGATACCAGCGGTGTAGAGTGGTATCTCAACATCCCTGGCCAGGTACGTTTCATCTGCGATGATGTTCTGCTGAAACTGGACGCCCTCGGGTACACCTGCCTGCTCCGGCATCTTGGGTCGCACCAGGCACACCCGCACTTTGTAGGTCGCTGTTTTATCCAGGCCCTCATAGTGAAAAGCCACCCCCTGCGCATCGTTCAGGCTATAGGCAATGGTGTTCTGGCTCGGCCGATTCTTCGGGTCCATCATGGCGGAGGCATCATAGCCGTCCCCCTTCACCAGACGGGGCTGACGGCCCGGTGACCCGGCATCATCGTAATAACTGCCCGGCCCAACATCTTCATACTGTACCATTCGTTGCAAAATAGCACGGCGTTTATCACCTGTCACCGCTGCTGCCGCTTCTAATTGCCCGGCGGTCCACTCCAACGCTGCCAGCGGTTTGTCCACATTAAAATACCCTACGTTACGCACGCCATTAATCCGGTCCGTCGCCTCACCCAGATACCGGGCTTCTTCTTTTAATCCCGCCATCTCTGCCGTTTCCAATGGCTCCGCCAGCAAGACCTGCGCACGTTCCACCGCGTTGTCCGGGTCCGTCTCAATCAAGTTCAACAGCGCCGTTTCACGTGCTAATTCACGACGCAGCTTCAACTGAAAATACTTGTCCAGTGCGGCCTTCTGCGCATGGAGCATCCAGCGGTAGTTATCCTTCTTCAGGTTCTCAGGAATTTTCCAGCCCGCTTCCTTCACCAATAAATAATAGCGGTCAATGCCTGCGTTCTCAGCCAGGGGCAATTCCAGATTTTTCTCCAATTGCAATGTTGCTGCGACCATATCTGCAGCCGCTGCAGCACCAAAGTGATAGGCGCAATACTCATTCAGCACATCGTCCAGGCTACGATTGGGATTCCAGAGGAGCCGGTTCCACAGGTACTGATGCAGCTCATCATGGTAGCCTTCCGAATAAATGATATCGCCCTCGGAAAAGGGCATGATGTCCTGGAAGATGTGATAGTACGCTGCAGGACGGGTATGAAAAGTACGTCGATTATACGCTTTTTTCAGATACGGGTCCGGGTTTTCCAGATTATATTGCGACTGAATCCAGTGGGTGATGTCCGAGTAATGGGTGATGGTCTGCTCCTTGGGGAGATTGTGTAACGTCTCCACCAGATAGCGATTTACCGGACCCACCCCCGGATATTCAAAGAGGTCATCGCGCAATGCATCGCGAAAGTAGTCCGACATGGCATTGCTACCCGGACCATAGGCGATGGCTTGTACCCAGTCCCGCGGCTTCTCGTTCAAATACGCAAAAATCCGCTGATCCCCTTCATTACTCAAATCCTGGTTCGCGATTTCGATGTGGGTGTCCGGGTGATGCTTCAACCAGATGGCCGCCACTTCTTCACTCAGGAGCATGAAGGTCTCGCCCCAGGGGCCACAGCGTTCACAACGACACCCGCCCGGATCGCCCGCATAAAAACGAAGGATGTCATGGTCCTGTTGTTTGGCGAAATCTTTTTCCCACTGTTCCAGGAGTGCTGCGCGCGCCTCCGGCACCGAAGGACACACCCAGTCCGTCCCTTCCCAACCTTCAAGGCCACCTGCTTCCCAACCTTCGGGAATCTCGCTGCGATACTGGTTGGGCCGATTTCCAAACACCGTCATGAGGTCATACTGCTTCATGAAGTCGAATTGACTGCCCCAGGCATAGCCCGTGTTGGCCCCGGACAAGGCAAAGTCCATGAAGTAATCCTGCCACTCCTCGCTGCTCCATCCCCGCGCCCCGGTAATCTGTCGCATGGTGCCACCCTGATTCGCAGAAGACCCCCGAAAACGATAGGCTGGCGCAGTAGAGATATCCACTGGTACAAGGCTCACCGAGTCCGCACCATATTCCAGCTGCCGTAATATTTCCCCTGCTGCATAGAGCAGCCCACGGCTATCGGTGCCTACTGCAATCAGCAACGGTGCTCCGTCAGCCTCCACCAGCTTCAACGCATAACTCTCCGGCGCGGTACGTGCCACCCCCGGCAAGGTCATGCCATGCTGCTTCATCATTGTGGTGATACGCGTATCGTCATTGCTGACCCGCCCAAGGGCAATGCGCAGATCTGCATCCCCCGACCTGGCAGGAGACAACGCTATCGTGATGGCACTACGTCGCAGGATGCGATCACGCAGCAATTCACCGACACGTGTTTCCAGCCCATCCGCGCCGGATTCAAAGGCGATGCTTACTGTGCTGGATTGAATCTTTCCGGCAGTGGTACTTTCCGCCTGTACTGTGTCGCCCATGACTACAACCATGACCAGTGCACACAGCACCAATGTCATGATTCTAAACCCTTGTATGCTTTTCCCCATGATCACAATTCTCCCGATTCTTCGTGCAAAGTTCATCAATATGCAAAAGCGTAGAGGCCGCACAATGAATCAAAGCTGACCCAGGTCCATGAGGTTCATCTGAACGGGGTTACCTTCAAAATCATTGCCACCCCGGAAGAAGCCGAACATGAATTGCCAGGGCATGGCTTTGGCATCAATGCGGTGGGTGATAATGACATAGTCGTCTTCCGGCCAGGTGCTGGTGGGTGGTGCAGGATTGAAGTTCCAGTCCTGATAGCCCTGGGCCTGATACTTCTGCGGCAATTGCGTGGTATCCGCGATACGCCCATGGAAGTAGATTCGGAAATCTTTCGTCATTTTCTTTTTGGTCTTGAAGATAAGCTGAAACTCGAAGAGGTCCTCGCCGACTTTGGAGCGGTTGACACTGATGAGGTCCACAGCATCCGACATGGGGAAGGCGGGGTTCCCGGTCTGGACAAGTTCCAGGAAATGGGTTTCAGCGGCTTCACGGAGCAGGTGGTCAAGGCGTGGGTAGTCCGCGTGGTTCTTGAGCGTATAAAGATCATCAAGATTGAGTTCAGCAATGTCCTCCACACTTTCGATACGGACGGCATCCTGCTCCACATTGCGCTGGTAGACCGTATAATTCTTGGCAGGCATAAGACCGCCCCGTAGCGTGGTAAAGGTGTCTCCGATTTGCGTGTAATTATGCGCTTGCAGATAGGTGCGCCACCGGGCTTCCTTGTCAGCCTCCTCCGATTTCACCGCCATAACCACATAGTCAGCATTGTCGAGTTTGGGTTCCAGGTGTTCCACTTCCAGGACATAGCCGTCATCACGAAATTTTCGTTTGGGCAGGGATTCAACCGGAATAGCAGGATGTTTGTAGGCGTTGGGTGCGGGCCAATAGTGCTTTTCAAGGAAGGCCATACCGCGGACACCCAGTCGCAGGTAGTTAGCATATTCACCCCGGGCCAATGGACCGAGCTTTGCCTCACCCTCCATAAGGGTAAGAAAGGTCCAGTCCCGGAAGTTACGCGCTGTAGGGGCTTCCATGTGGGCATACGCTTCCCCGATTCCCAGGTCATGCTTGTACAGGACCAGACCGGGATCGTTATAGGTATCATGGATGTGCTGGTTCAGGACAATGGGGAGGTCTATGCGTTTGAGTGGACCCGCGGCATGAACGCTGAGGTTAAAAAACTGGAAGCTGAGTAAGGCCAACAAGAGGGCACCACAGATTTTGCGTATATCTTGCCGGGGAATTGCGAGAATGGTCAGGGTAGCGAATATGGATAGGGCTGGCAACGCCTGAAGTGTATACCGTGCGGTGGATCCCTTGAAAAGCAGCGTCATCAAGACATACGAACCCAATAGCCAGGCGAGTATAATAATGACGGGCATGGAGTAGAAGCGACGGGACCAAAGCGCGATGGGAATACCTGCCAGGCCCAAAATAAACAGAACCAGAAAAGTACCATTGTTGATGGTGTGGACCAGGTAGTCGTGCCATGAAATCTGTGGATGTACCAGACGATTCACAATTTTACCGAGTCTGGAATCCGTTGGTGCAGCCTGTGTGCCTTCGGCAGGTGCTGCATGGGCCACTTCCGCTAAGCGGGGCCAGTTCACCCAGGGATCAGCCGCATCCCAGTCCGGTACAAGCCCGGCCAGGGGACCCTGGCTCTGGTGATCCACTGTCCAGCTTTGGATGAAAGCATCAGCGTGATGAAAATACCAGGGCGAGAAAATACCCACCGTAACGACGAGGGTCATAACACAATGGAGCAACCAGCGACCCAGCGCAGTTCGGCGTACAGGCCCGGCAGAACTTTTCAGTGCAAGCCATAAGCCCAGAGCGACAACGATCATGCAGGGGGTGAAGTAATAGAGAAAGGTGGTAGCGCGACAAAGGATGCCGAGGCCATTGAGAATAGCAAAGATGAATACCCAGCCTGTGTTGCGATATTGATCAGATTGTATAAGGGCATAGATTGCCCAGACCACAATGGCGAGGGAGAGGTAATCCGTCATAAAAAAACGGGACGCCATAAAGATGAGCGGCGTAAGACTGACGACCGTGGTGCCAAAGAGGGACTCCCGGGGGGATAGGAACTTGCGGAGGATGAGAAATACACCGAGCAAGACCAATACAAACGACAAGGTGTTGGCCCCGGCGATGATCGCGGTGTTCATGCCGACGACCCGTCCCTCGAGGTCGAAGAGCGGCCCCCCGGAGTTGCCCTGGTTGATGGCGGCGTCGGTCTGGATGTAGTCCTCGTTGCCATACATGTCCTGTCCCAACACGCGCCCCTTCGCGGACACGATGCCCGCGGTGACGGTGTGCCCGAGGCCCAGGGGATTGCCCATGGCGACGACCCAGTCTCCGACTTTGAGGTCGGAGGAGCTGCCGAGCTCGACGTGGGGCCAGACCTCGTCTCCCTCGAGCTGCAGCAGGGCGATGTCCATGTTGCGGTCGAATCCGAGGACCGTCGCCGCTGCAGTCTCGCCGTCTCGTAGGAGCACGGTGATGGAGTCGGCGTCGGCGACGACATGGGCGTTGGTGAGCACGTGGCCAGCGGCGGAGATGATGAACCCTGATCCCTCTCCGCGCTCGATTCTGGGCTGGGCGGAGAATAGGTGCCTGAAGGTGGGCGGGATCTCGCTGAGATCTTGATTCGGCTGGGTCAGCGCCTCGACTTTGATGGCGACGACGGCGGGTTCGACGGCCTCGACCAGTGGCGCAAAGGACTGCATCGGGTGGTAGGTGGTCATGACCGGGGTCGGAACGTCGACCGCCGAGCCTTTTGTTTCCGCCTCGGCGTCGATCGTAGGCGACACGTCGACGACCTTGGCGATGGGATGCTTGTCTGCGGCTTCGGCTTCCGAAGCGGGGAGCCAAGAGGCGCAGGCACCCGCCAAGCCCACGATTGCGAGGATTACGACAGTTCTGGTCATTGAGGCTCCGCGTGCGT
>CALAXS010000096.1 GCA_937895305.1 uncultured bacterium | reverse complement strand
TTTACAGAGTAGTGACCGAGTAAAAAGCCTCCCACCAGTTTGACGGTGATATTACCAATGACGTAACTGGTGGACCAGATACCCATGATAGTGCCGCGCTCTTTGGCACGAAGCCATTCGGACACGGCCCCTACGGAACCGGGCCAGCCGGCAGCTTGCACCAGACCATTAAAGAACATAAATACCATGAAGGTGTAGTAGGAATTGGTATAGCCGAAGACGATGTTGATGGCGATGGATTGGCCCAGGCCACCGAGGAGCAGTACTCGTGGCCCCCATTTCCGCCCGATGAAGGAATTGATGAATTGGCCCATCATGTACGCCAACAAATAGAGTGCCCAGATGTTGGCCAAGTCGTTGTAATCAAAGCCAAAGCCCCCTTCCTCAATGGGGAGGGCCATGGATGTTTTACAGATACCGAATACTTTACGTACGAGATAAAAGGCAGCATAGGCCAAAAAGCTTGATGTGAGTATTTTTGCGCGCCAGAAATTCTGGTCGCGGGTGAGTCCATTTTCGGCTGACACGGAATGGGTCTCCCTTGGGCATTTTGTTTGCTGAAAAAAGTGGATAGTCAGTATACGCGACGCGGGTTGGTGAATAGCAAGTGGTTTTTGCGTAAAATTTGCATTTTCAAGGGCTTATTTCGTATGCTACGGCCTTCTTTTATGCCCTGAATTCGGGGATTTCTATTCTTTTTGTTCCCATTTTACGGAGATTTGGTGATGCATCCTTACCGTACGCATACGTGTGGTGAATTAGGTAAAGACCAGGCTGGACAGGAAGTAAAACTGTCGGGCTGGGTGAACCGCAAGCGTGATCATGGCGGGGTTATTTTTATTGACCTGCGTGATCATTATGGCCTTAGCCAGGTAGTAATCAATCCGGGTCAGGACTTTTTTGAAACTGCGGAACGGGTGCGTAATGAAAGCGTCATCACCGTGGTGGGCGAGGTGGTGCTTCGTGATGATGAAGCCATCAACCCGAACATGGTAACGGGTGAAATCGAAGTGGTGGCTAAGTCTTTCCATGTGGAATCGACGTGTGAGCAGCTCCCGTTTACGGTGAATCAGGATCTGGATTGCCCGGAAGAGACGCGTCTGGAGTATCGCTTCCTCGACCTGCGTCGTGAGGGTATGCAGAAGAACATCAAGCTGCGTGCCCAGACCGCGATGCTGGTGCGTAAGCACCTCACTGAGCGTGGTTTCACGGAATACAACACGCCTATCCTGGGCAACTCATCACCGGAAGGTGCGCGGGACTACCTCGTGCCCAGCCGCCACTATCCCGGTCAGTTCTATGCTCTCCCCCAGGCCCCGCAGCAATTCAAGCAGCTGTTGATGGTGTCGGGCTTTGACAAGTATTTCCAGATTGCGCCGTGTTTCCGCGATGAGGATGCCCGCGCGGACCGTAGCCCGGGCGAGTTTTATCAGATTGATATGGAGATGTCGTACATCACCCAGGACGAGCTTTTTGCAGAGCTGGAAGTGCTCATGGTGCGTCTCTTTACGGAACTTTCCGATAAAAAGGTTAATGCCGAGCAGTTCCCCCGGATTCCATTCCTGGAATCCATGGAAAAGTATGGCTCTGACAAGCCGGACATCCGTTTCGATATGCCTATGGTGGACTGCACGGACCTCTTTGGCAACTGTGAGCTGAAGGTCTTTGCGAGCCAGTTGAAAACGGGCGGTGCCATCAAGGTGCTGAATGGCAAGGGTGCTGCCAATCATTCCCGTAAGTTTTTCGACGATGCGGAAAAGTACGCCAAGTCCGAAGGGGCCTTTGGCCTTGCCTGGATCGCGTTACGCGATGGCGAGATGAAGGGACCAATAGTCAAGTTCCTGAGCGAAGACGAACGCGCTGCATTGAAGGAACGCATGGGTATGGAAGAGGGCGATGCCCTGTTCTTTGGTGCGGGCAAGCGGGACGAAACCAATAGTCTCATGGGCAAGGTGCGGAATTACCTGGGCGACAAGCTGGAGCTCATCGACCCCAATCTTGCGGCGTTCTGCTGGATTGTGGATTTCCCCATGTTCGAGTTTAACGAAGAATTCCAGAAGATCGATTTCTCGCATAATCCATTCTCCATGCCGCAGGGTGGCATGGAAGCGTTGGAGACCATGGAGCCGTTGGATGTGCTGGCGTATCAGTATGACATCGTCTGTAACGGCGTAGAGCTGAGTTCGGGCGCCATACGTAACCACCGTCCTGAAGTGATGCTGAAGGCTTTTGAAATCGCGGGCTACGACGAGAGCACGGTAAAGGATAAGTTCCCGGCACTCTGGAAGGCTTTCCACTTTGGCGCGCCGCCTCACGGTGGCATCGCTCCGGGCTTCGACCGTATCGTTATGCTCCTCGCCGACGAACCGAACATCCGCGAGATCATCGCGTTTCCCTTGAACCAGAAGGCGCAGGATTTATTGATGGGTGCCCCGGGCAATGTGTTCCCGAAGCAGCTGGAAGAGCTTCATCTGGAAATTATTTATCCTGAAGTAGAGGAAGAAGTCAGCACGGATTAAGTGCAAGCAACAAACTGAATATACATCGCGTCAATCTTCTGATTGGCGCGAATTTCTTTTTCAACCATGAATTGAGTTGAGAAATTGCAACATCGATCTGAATACGTCTTTTAGTCTCAAAATTCGTCATACCTGCGAAGGCAGGTATCCACATGACGTTTATGTGGACATGGTTTCAACCTTTCCGAGGCAGGAGCCTCGGTTTATGCATTACAAAGCAGAGCTTTGGAACGAGGTATTTTCTTTTTCAAGTTAGGCAGGTTATAGTAGCTGCCTTGTCTGCAATTTGGAGTATTACCTTAACAGCATGGATGCCCATTCTTTTTTTGATTTTGAAACCCCCCTGGCGATTGCCCATCGTGGGGGGCTGGCGCATTGGCCGGAGAACACGCTGCATGCCTTTGAGCAGGCGGTAGCCTTGGGGATGCCTGCGCTGGAGATGGATATTCATCGGACGAAGGACGGGGTATTGGTGGTCCACCATGACCCGACTGCTGAGCGGTGTAGTGGCGCTACAGGGGCCATAGCCGATATGACGTTGTCGGAGTTCAAGGCGTTGGATGGGGGTTACAACTGGACCAACAACGATGGCGCAAGCTATCCCTTTCGGGGCTTGGGTCATGGTTTCCCTACTCTGATAGAAATGTTCGCTGCCTTTCCCGACACGCGGATGACTATCGACAACAAACCACTCAATCCAGAGATGGCGTTGCAGTTCGCTCGCACCATCCTCGACCAGGGCATGGAGCATCGTGTCATCGTCGCGTCGTTTCACGCCGCGAATCTGCGGGCAGTACGTATAGCACACCCGGAAATTGTGACAGCTTGTGCGGAGCAGGAGGTCTTGCGTTTTATCATTGCGCAACGTCTGGGGCTGAGTCGTCTATTCCCGCCCCATTGCGAGGTGCTTTCGGTGCCCTATCGCTCGCATGGGATTCAGGTGTGTACACGGCAATTTATCCGTGCAGCGCATAAGCGGGGGGTGCAGGTCCATGTGTGGACCGTGAACGACGCGGACATCATGCGGCAGTTGCTGGGCTGGGGTGTGGACGGGATACTGACGGATTATCCGGAGCGGTTGCTGGAAGTGATGGGTGCCCAGGATAATAAGAATTAACCACAGAGGGCACAGAGAACGCAGAGGGGGAGAAAACAGGGACAGGGGAAATAGAACA
>CALAXS010000095.1 GCA_937895305.1 uncultured bacterium | reverse complement strand
GCGGGTGTATTTATCACCTTACTATCGAAATTCAAATAAAACCCCATATCGCCATAGAGCAACACTGCAATCAATACTTTAGGTATTCGTACGATAAGGGTATCAATAATAATCGCCAGTACCCGTATCCAGAACCCACCATAACGAATATTGTTGGGCACTTTCCCGCCTTCACGAAGACTCTGAAAAAACACAGGCTTACACACTACACAAATATGCTTGTTCTCATAGGCCACCATCTCCCCGGGGAAATAGGACTTCCCACACACCGCACAACTACGCGTTGCTTCCGCCGAATAACTTGGTGTTTCCGCGCCCCCCTCCGCCGGTGCTACTGCTTCCCCATAGGGCAACCAATCCGCCATCCCCCCATGCCACACCAGCGTCTCCGCCGTGACCACCCTCTCGGCGACCAACGTCTCAAGTGCAGTCCCCGTCACCGGACCCTGCTGCGCGTTGTCTTTTGCGTAATACCAGTCCATAGTCCCCACCTTGAATTACATCATTCGTTACAGTTTTATGGAATTCAGTATCGCTGTATCAGGAATAAAATGCAAATCAGTCCTGTGCTACTACTCCGATTCCCCATACGCCGGATTCGGCAGCGGCATATTCGCCTTCACCGACGCACGCCACTCCTGCAACTTCGCCAACAGGGCCCGCGCCCGTTTGGGCTGCGACTCCGCCAGATTCCGCGTTTCCCCCAGATCCTCACGCAGGTTATACAATTCCAGGCGGTTGTCTTCATAGCGTTCAATCAGTTTCCAGTCGCCCATGCGCACCGCTGCGCCCGGGTCACCACCCTGATTCGCAAAGTGGGGGTAATGCCAATAAATGGCATCCCGTTCCAGGCCCTGCCCGGGCGATTTGAGTACCGATGTAATGTCCATACCATCGATAGGCCCCGTGCTTTCATGGCCCTTCGCCTCTACCCCGGCCGCAGCACACAGCGTCGGCATAAAATCTACACTCGTAATCGGGGTCGACGACACACTCCCCGGTTTCGTCACGCCCGGCCAACGCACGATGCACGACTCACGGATTCCCCCCTCATATAGATGACCCTTCCCCCCACGCAACGGCGCATTCGTAGTCGCAGGGGTATGCGCGCCCTCCTTCACCGACAACCCGCCATTATCCGAAAAGAACACCACGATGGTGTTGTCTGCAATCCCGCATTCTTCCAGCGTCTGCGTCACCCGTCCCACACTCTCGTCGATGGACTCCACCATAGCCGCATAAACCGGATTGTTCTGCTCACCCGGTTTCGGCGGATGCTCCTCCAGTTTCTTCCGGTATTTCTTAATCTTCTCCGCCTTCGCCTGCAACGGGATATGCACCGAATAATGGGACAAGTACATAAAAAACGGCGCGTCCTTGTTTTCACGAATGAACGTACACGCATCCTGACTCAGGCGGTCCGGCAGATACTCCCCATCCGCACGACCCACCAACGGTGGATTCTTCTCCCACTGCGGCCAGAAAAAACTCTTTGGCATCCCCGAATGATGGCCACCCACATTGACATCAAAACCCTGCGCTTCCGGCTCAAAACCCTCACCACCCAAATGCCACTTACCCAGATGAATGGTTCTGTACCCCGCCGTCTTCAACGCCTCCGGCAACGTCACCTCATCCAGCGCCAACCCATCCACATAGTCTGCTGGCAATATGGGCGACCCCTTCCGCACCCGCTTCCCCTTCAGGAAATTCGTCAAATGCAACCGCGCCGGATACTTCCCCGTCATGATACTCGCCCGCGTCGGACTGCACACCGGACACGCCGCATAGGCATCCGTAAACTTCATACCCCCCCCAGCCAACGCATCAATATTCGGCGTTTCATAAAAGGTGCTACCAAAGCACCCCACATCCGCCCAACCCAAATCATCAACCAGAATAAAAACAATATTCGGCTTCGACGCTGCTGTTGCGCCCTGAGCCAAAGCGCCCATGCTCATTGCCCCCGCAACACTCGCTGCACTCTTGGTCAAGAATCCACGTCGGGTTATTGATGATGAGTGCATAAAAATTCCATAGGTTTTTTGAAGGAGTTTGCTTAAAGAAGCGCATGACTGTTTTGTGTTTCACAAGGCCTCAACCTCACCTGTCATTGCGCCTCGTTATACTCGGCTCGCAATGACGTGCTTTTTTCGAGTCTATATTATTACTTCAACTGACCCGCGAAATATTCGATGGTCGGCTTCAAGCCCTCCATCAACGCGATTTTAGGTTCCCACCCGAACTTCGCCTTCGCCACCGAAATATCCGGCTTACGTCGCGTCGGATCATTCTCCGGCAAATCACGATACACCAGTTTTGACTTCGCCCCCGTCAATTCAATCACCGCCTCCGCCAACTGCTTAATCGTGAACTCACCCGGATTCCCCAGATTTATCGGCCCAGTGAAATCCTCACAATCCATCATCCCCATAATTCCCCGCACCAGATCATCCACATAACAAAACGACCGCGTCTGTTCCCCCTCGCCGTAAATCGTGATGTCCTCCCCACGCAACGCCTGCACCACAAAATTACTCACCACCCGCCCGTCATTCACCAGCATCCGCGGGCCGTAGGTATTGAAGATGCGTATCACCCGGATATCCACCTGATTCTGATGGTGATAATCAAAAAACAATGTCTCCGCCACGCGCTTCCCCTCATCATAACAACTCCGCGGACCGATGGGATTCACATTACCCCAATAACTCTCCACCTGCGGATGCACCTCCGGGTCGCCATAGACCTCCGACGTGGATGCCTGCAAAATCCGCGCCCCCGTCCGCTTCGACAGCCCCAGCATATTCAACGCACCCATCACATTCGTCTTCACCGTCTTCACCGGATTGTGCTGGTAATGCACTGGCGACGCCGGACACGCAAAATTAAAAATACGATCCGCCTCAATCACCACCGGATTCACCACATCATGACGAATCAGCTCAAACTTCGGACTATCCAGCAAATGAGCAATATTCACCTTCCGCCCTGTAAAAAAATTATCCAGGCACAACACCTCCTCACCCCGCGCCAACAACGCCTCACACAAATGCGACCCGATAAACCCTGCACCACCCGTAACCAAATTTACATGCGACATACCTATCACCCTTTATTCATTTCACAACAGGAAACCAACCATCAAAATGATTATACACACCCGCCACACAAAATCCATCGCACCACGAATACACCCTGACTCCTATCTTCCCCGCGCAGGCGGGGACCTCCCCATCGGTATACTTACTACACACTGGAGTTATAGCCCCACAACTTCCCATTCCCTTTCTTGTCTTCGCCACCTGTGCTACGCTATACACACTATCCCCACACAAAGGAAACCCCATGATTAACGAACTCCTCTTCGGCATGCTCAGACACATCAGCCAGGAAGCCGCATGGATACAAGCCTGGGTCGGCTGGATGATCCTCATCAACACCGCCAGCCTCCTCTACCTCAAGCACAAAGTCGGCAAAGTCACCCTCATCGCCTGGGTAGCCAACCTCATCTTCATGAACCTCCTCTGCTTCTTCATGGGCTACAACCGCCTCCTCGGCCTCTCCCACGTCCTCATCTGGACCCCCCTCGTCATCTACCTCCTCCGCCAACGCCCCACCCTCGAACCCCGCACCACCCTCCGCACCTGGGTCCACATCCTCCTCCTCACCAACATCGCCTCCCTCATCCTCGACTACATCGACGTCGCAAAATACATCCTCGGTGATAGGGGCTAACCCTACGCGTCAGCGCCAATGGATTTGATTGTCTAACTGGGGACCTCTGACCATAATCCACAGGTTACGATCTGAATTTGTTTGCTGTACATGCATCGGCGCAAAAAGAGAATTGTTAATTTCTTTCACAGCTATCCCATAGGGCATTAAGAATTTGAGCTGGTCCATGGTGTATCTT
>CALAXS010000094.1 GCA_937895305.1 uncultured bacterium | reverse complement strand
GTCGGCTTCCGTTGTGTCCTGCCCATCAGTCGCCCCCGGAAATCCTGAAATCATTCCTTGATTCAGCACACTAATTACACTAGGATGGCGAAGTGAATCTACTACTTACAGGCCTTGCAGGTATCGTACTTGGTATAGCATTGGGGGCAGTGCTATACCACTACATCGCGGGAATGAAAAAAAGTTCGGTTGGAACTAACCCAATCCCCCCCCACCTCGCAGACGAGCACCACACCGACTTGTGTGAAAGTATCGGCGAAACAGGTACCTGGATCTACGACATCACCAAACACATTTTCTACGGAAGTCCAGAGCTCAAGCGACTTATGGGGCTACCCCCGGACGGCCCACTGCCCACCCTCACCGAATGGTTACATCTGGTTCAGAAATCAGATCGATCACACGTAGCAAAAAACTACTACGCTATGATCAATAAAGAGCGCGAAGAAGTCGACCTGGAATACCGCATCCAACCTGGCCATGGAAAAGAGCGCTGGCACCGTGTTCGCGCCCGGTATATTTCCCGAAACGGACACCCCTGTATTGTCGGAACAGCCCAGGATACCACCGACATCAAGCAGCACCAGATCTTCGTCAATACCCTGGAAGAAAATATCCTCAAGGCCCAGGAAGTGGCCAACTTTGGGATATGGGTGTCTGATTTGGAAGCGGGTCAACTGGTAGCATCCGATACCTGCTACCGTATCTGTGGCCTGGATCCCGATACGACCGAATTCAATGTAGAGAATGCCTACGACTTTATTTACCCCGACGATCGCCCACGCATACTCGAACGAATTGAAAACCCCACAGAAAATGTATTGAGTGGATTGGAATTGCGCGTGCTCTTGCCCGATGGCGGATACCGTTGGGTTCTCCTCCATACCGCCCCGGTGCTCAACGAGAAAAATATTCCCGTTCGTATTATTGGTGTAGTCATCGACATTCACGACCGGAAAATCGGGGAATACCTTCTCAAGAAAAGTGAAGAACGTCTGGAGCTCGCCCTTAGAGCCTCCGGCATGACCGTATGGGACTGGGATTTGATTCTGGATCGGGCACGGGTCCAGGAATACTCCGAAGAAAGCAAAGCTATGATTGTCGAAACCATCGATGATCCACGTGCGGCCTGGACACCCCTGATTCATCCAGACCACAAAGAGACCACTGAAAATAAACTGAAAGATATCATTGATGGGAAAATTGAAGGCGCCCCCATCGAATTTCAGGAATTTTCTTCCAGTGGAGCATTGCGCTGGGTCCAGGTCAATGCACGGGCGACCGCCACAGGTGATGACGGTACCGCAACACGCATCGTGGCTACGCGAATCAATATTACAGACCGCAAAAACGAAGAAGAACGGCTCCGTAAACTTGAGCTGGGCGTACAACATGCCCAGAAACTGGAAAGCCTCGGCGTCCTTGCCGGGGGCATTGCCCACGACTTTAACAACTTTCTCACCTCCATTCTGGGCAATAGCGAACTGGCCATGGCGCGCCTGAAAGAAAATCAGGATGTCCAGAAAAATCTGGACATTATCGTGACCACCAGTAAACGAGCCGCAGACCTTTGCCAACAGATGCTGGCCTATTCCGGTAAAGGAAGATTCGTCATAGAACCTGTTGCACTGAACAGCCTCACGAAAGACCTGTCCCAACTTCTGGATGCTTCCATATCCAAAAAAGTCACCTTAAAACAAGTGTGCAAGGGAAAAGTACCCCTCATTCAGGGCGATAGCACCCAGCTGCGCCAGGTGATCATGAACCTCATTATCAACGCCTCCGAGGCCTATGGTGAGGAACCCGGTGAAATAACACTCACCACCGGATGCAAATATTTTTCCGACAAAGAACTGAAACAGATGAACTTTGAAAATACCCCAAGCCAGGGGGATTATGTATACATGAGTATCAATGATACCGGCTGCGGCATGGCACCCAAAACGCTACAGGCTATCTATGAACCCTTTTACACCACCAAGTTTACAGGCCGTGGCCTGGGCCTCTCCGCAGTACTGGGCATCATTCATTCACACCAGGCGGCCATCGCAGTAGAAAGTGCACAAGGTCAGGGAAGCACCTTTACCCTCCTGTTCAAGCCAGAGATGTCACCACCCCATGCAATAGATCCTGCCGAAAACGACGATGAAGTCTGGCACGGCTCCGGGGTGGTCCTCCTCGTCGACGATGAACAGGCCATATTGGATATCACATCCCAGATGCTGCGCGACTTTGGATTCAGTGTATGCACCGCCCATGACGGTATAGAAGCCATTGAACTCTTTAAAAAGCACCAGAGCTCCATTGTTGTAGCCCTCATTGATGTCACCATGCCCCGCATGGGGGGGCTGGAAGCCCATCGGGAATTGCGCAAAATCGATCCGGAACTCCGCACGATCTTGTCCAGTGGCTATGCGGATGCTGTTGTTGACGATGCCATTCAAGACCTGGGCATTTCAGCGTTTCTCCAAAAACCCTACACCCGCGACACCCTGAAGAAGACCGTGAAGGGCATTACCAGGGACCGCCCCAACGGCGATAATTAGACGCAAAAGTGGCGGAAACTTGCACCGCACCCCCTGAAAAGGCGATCATATTCCCCTTCCGAGCACCCGCATTAGGTGTGGTGTACCCAGACAATATGCGTTCAATACCTACGCAGGAACCCCATCATGAGCACCAATCCATTCGAACCAGTACCCTCCCCCTTCAATTTCTCTGAAGCGGAAAAAGAGACCATCCGGTATTGGAAAGAAGAACAGACCTACCACAAAAGTCTGGAACAACGGCAGGGCGCAGAGAAATTCGTATTCTACGAAGGCCCCCCTACCGCCAACGGCATGCCCCATCCCGGCCACTGTCTCACCCGGACCATTAAAGATATTTTCCCCCGCTACAAGACCATGACAGGTCACTACTGCGAACGCAAAGCCGGATGGGATACCCACGGCCTCCCCGTGGAAATCGAAGTCTGCAAAGAACTCGGCATCATCGACGGCGGTAAAGAAGCCATCGAAGAATTCGGCGTAGAGAAATTCAACCGTACCTGCATCGAATCCGTATTCCGCTACAAAAAAGAATGGGAAGACCTCACCGACCGCATCGGTTTCTGGGTAGACCTCGACGAGGCCTACGTCACCTTCCACCAAAGCTACGTTGAATCCGTCTGGTGGGCTTTGAAGCAACTCTTCGAACGCGGCCTCCTCTACCAGGGTCACAAGGTCGTCTGGTGGTGGGCACAAGGCGGTACCGCCCTCTCCGCTGGTGAAGTGGGGGAGGGCTACCGCGACACGGATGATCCCGCCATCACCGTGCGTCTACGTCTCAACGACGAAAGCAAAGCCACACTCGGCATCGAAGGCAACGCCTCCTTTCTCGTTTGGACCACCACCCCCTGGACCCTCTCCAGCAACTGCGCAGCAGCAGTAGGCGCAGAAATCGATTACGCCTTCGTAAAACACAGTGGCGACCAGGGCGACGAAACCCTCATCGTCGCACAGCCCCTCGTTGCCAGTAACTTCGGTGAAGATGCCGAGATTATCCGTACCCTAAGTGGCAGTGACCTCGTCGGCCTCGGCTACGACCCCATCTTCCAATACGACGACCCCGTACACATGGAAGGCGAGACCAGTTCTGAAAAGCACTGGATGGTTATTGCGGGTGATTTCGTGGACCTGGAAACCGGTACTGGCATTGTCCACCTCGCCCCGGCCTTCGGTGAAGACGACTACCGCATCTGCAAGGAAAATCACATCGGCTTCCTCTGCTTCGTAAAGCCCAACGGCACCTTCGATGAACGCGTTACCGATCTGGACCCCTACGACCAGGCCCCCATTGCCGGACAATTCTGCAAAAGCGCAGACAAAGCCATCATCCGCCTCATGAAAGAGCAGGGCGTCCTCTTCAAGCACGAACAATACCGTCACTCCTATCCCTTCTGCCCCCGTGCCGACAAAGACCCCCTCATTCAATACGCACGCAAGAGCTGGTTTATCAAGACCTCCGACTTCAAAGACGACCTGGTCAACAACAACAAAGTAATGTCCTGGCAGCCCGAACACATCCGCGACGGACGCTTCGGTAAATTCCTGGAAAACAATGTGGACTGGGCACTCTCCCGCGAACGCTACTGGGGCACGCCCCTGCCCGTGTGGGTCTGTGAAAAGACAGGCCACCTCGAATGCATCTGCGCCTACGAAGAACTCCTCGCCAAGCCCGGCCTCGAAGGTACCGAAGTCTGGGAACAGGCCAAGGCCGAGAATCCCGAACTGAGCGATCACCTCAAGGTACACAAACCCTACATCGACGCGGTCACCTTCCAAAGCCCCATGGACCCCACCGCCCGTATGCGCCGGGTCACCGAAGTGATTGACGTGTGGTTCGACGCAGGCTGCATGCCCTTCGCACAATGGGGCTACCCCCACCTCGAAGGCAGCGACAAAAAATTCGACGACCGCTTCCCCGCCGATTTCATCAGTGAAGCCATTGACCAGACCCGTGGCTGGTTCTACGCTCTCACCGCCATCAGCACCATCGTGCACGGCAAGACCGGCCATGGCTGGCCTCACCCATTCAAAAACTGTATCTGCCTCGGCCACATCCTCGGCGAAGACGGCCTTAAGCTTTCCAAACGCCTGAAGAACTACAGCGAACCTGCACTCCTTTTCGAAAAATTCAGTGCCGACGCCCTCCGCTGGTCCTTCATCGCAAAGAATCCACCCACCAACAGCAGCCGTCTTTCCGAGAAGATCGTGGAAGAATGCCAACGCGAACTCCTTATCCGCTGGTACAACGTCTGGTCCTTCTTCGTTATCTACGCCAACCTCGACGGCTTTACACCCTCCAACGCGCCTGCCGGACTCCTCGCAGAGATGGCCGCCGCAGGCAGCACGCCCCCCGAAGCAGGCACCGAAGGCCCGGCCAACTATGTCCCCTGCGACGACCGCGCCGAACTGGACCGCTGGATCCTGAATGATCTAGACCAGACGGCACTGAGCATCCGCGAGGCCATGGAAAAATACGACTCCTACAACGCCGCCCGCGCCCTGCTGAGTTATCTCGACAGCCTCTCCAACTGGTACGTGCGCCGCAGTCGCGCACGCTTCTGGGCCAGTGAATGGACCCAGGACAAGTCCGACGCCTACTGGACCCTCTATGAGTGTCTGTTACGACTCTCCCGTCTTGCTGCGCCCTTTGTGCCCTTCTTCAGCGAAATTACCTGGCGCAACCTCGCCGCAGCACTGCCCGGCGCCGCAGAAAGTGTACACCTCACTAACTACCCCGATGCGGATGCAGCCTCCATAGACCAGACTCTCCTCACCCAGATGGCCGCAATTCGCGAAGCGGTGACCCTCGGTCTCAGCGCACGCCGTACCGAAAACATCAAAGTGCGCCAGCCCCTCGGTAAATGCGAAATCGTTTTGAGCGATGAAACCGTCCAGAGCGGCTTGATGCAACACCTCGATCTCATCAAGGAAGAACTCAATATCAAAGAAGTCGAGTTCTGTTCCAACCCCGAAGACTATGTGTCCTACGTGGTCAAGCCCAACTTCAAAGTCCTCGGCCCCAAGTTTGGTAAACAGGTCAAGCTCATCGGGCAGGCCCTCAACAAAGGCGACGGCGCCACCTTCTTCAATGACTTGCAAGACGGCACCATCAAGATCGATCTCGAAGGCACCCCCATCGAACTCACCAGCGAAGACGTCGAAATCCGCCTCAGTGCGAAAGAAGGCTTCGCTGCTGCCCAAGGCAAAAACATGGTCGTGGTCGTCTCCACCGAAATCACCGACGAGCTACGTCGTGAAGGCCTGGCTCGAGAAATTATTCGGTATATTCAAGATAAACGCAAAAGTAATAATGAAAAGTATGATGCTCTTGTAAGGATTACCTACAAA
>CALAXS010000093.1 GCA_937895305.1 uncultured bacterium | reverse complement strand
ATGAAAATGGGACGTATCGCATTAATTACAATCGCAGTATTAGGCTGTCTGGGCTTGTGTACCGGCGTCGCTATGGCCGATACGACAGGTGTATTCGCACAGTTGTCGCAGTCTGAGCATTTTGATCTCAGTCTCGTCACTATCCTGTTTATAGTCCTTATGGGCTATGGTTGGACCAAACAACCGAAAAAACTGAATTAGGCACCGCTTTACAAAGCGTTAGGCCATCACACTCCTGGTGAGTTGTGGTGGCTTTTTTTATGGTCCCCGGGGGCTCAGTAAGTTGTGTGTTCACTCCCATTTGCGCTATACTGCCCCGCTATCGCATCCAACAAGGGATTCACTATGATTCGTAGCATGACAGGCTTTGGCCGCGCCACTGGCCAGGTAGAGGAAGAACAGATCACTATCGAGCTCAGTTCGGTGAATCATCGTTTTTTGGACTGTTCCTTCCGCTTGCCCGGTTCCTGGTCCATGCTGGAATCCACCCTCCGCGAGACGGTCAAGCAGCATATAGCCCGGGGCAAGCTCAATATCATTGTTCGGCGCGAACGTACGCTGTCCAACCGTTTCGAAGTACAATGCGACACCAATGTGGCCCAGCAGTATGTGGATGCATCCTCCAAACTTGCAGAAATCATGCATAGCACCGAAGCCCTTTCGCTGGATGTACTTGCGCAGATGGATGGTGTTTTTTACCAGGACGAAAAATCGCAGGATATCAAGTCGGTAGAGGCCGCCATCAAGGCTGTACTGAGTGACGCGCTCCAGCAACTGGATGCACGACGTGAGACCGAGGGTACTGCCCTTGATCTGGATCTCCGTGAACGCATTCAGGGCATCATCGATGCCCTCGCTGTTGTGGAAGGTCTGTTGCCGGAAATCACAGTCGCTTATGAGGAACGTCTTCGCAATCGCGTGGCAGAACTCAGTGTCGACACCGAAATCACAGAAGATCGTCTCGCGCTGGAACTGGCGCTTTTATCGGAAAAAATGGATGTAAATGAGGAAATTGTTCGATTAAAGGCCCATTTTGACCATGTTAACGAGCATCTGGCCGCATCGGACCCTATTGGTCGTGAACTTAACTTCCTCGCCCAGGAAATTCAACGTGAGATCAATACGCTGGGTTCCAAGCTTCGCGATGTGGACGTGACCCGCGAAGTCTTGCGCATGAAATCGGAGCTGGAAAAGTTCCGCGAACAGATTCAGAATGTAGAATAGGACGCTTTTATCGTGGCACAGAAAGGTCTACTCATAATCGTATCCGCACCCTCGGGTGCTGGCAAGATGACCTTGTTGAATAAAGTTCAGGAGCAGGTAGGGCAGTTTGCTACGACCATTTCTGCGACGACCCGCCAGCCCCGGGTCACAGAAGAGGATGGCCGGGAGTATTACTTCCTGACCCGGGATGATTTTGAAAAGCGTATAGCAGCCCGGGAATTTGTTGAATGGGCGGAAGTTCATGGAAATTTATACGGTACATTGGCGTGTGAACTGGAACGGTGCCTCGCCACCGGGAAAGATGTTATACTGGAGCTTGATGTGCAGGGCATGCGCAGCTTTAAGGCGATAGGCCGGCAGGGGATATACTTCTTCTTTCTGCCCCCTTCTCTGGAAGAGCTGGAACGTCGCCTGCGAACGCGTGGTGCCAATGATGAAGCGGACCTCGCGCTGCGCATGAAGAATGCTGAGGCCGAAATGGTCGCAAAAGATGAATATGATTACATCATTGTAAATGATGATCTGGACCGGGCTGCCGCAGAGATGTGTGCAGCATTAACTGAAGAACGAAAAAAAGCAGCTGCGTCTGCGTAGCATTGTACAAGGAGAGCATTTCATGCCCGCCCCCTATTCTGTAGATGATTTTAAAGAAAGTATCGACAGCCTCTATCGCCTGGTCATCGTGGCTGCACGTCGCGCCAACCAGATTTCCAAGAATGAGTCCCATGGCTTCGGTACGGTAACCAGTTCCATTAAGCCTACCATGACAGCCCTCGAAGAAATAATCGATGGCAAGGTGGACTATTACAAGGGCGAAGAAGAAGAAGAAAACCTTTCTGGCCTGGAGTAAGGCTATGCACCCGGATCTGGCGAATCGGGAAATTATTCTGGGCGTGACCGGATCTATCGCAGCTTATAAAGCTTGCGAAATTGCCTCGCGCCTCACCGAAGCAGGTGCCACGGTGCGTGCTGCACTCACCCAATCCGCCCAGGAATTTGTAGGTGCTGTCAGTTTTGAAGGCATCACCGGAAACTGTGTTATTACATCTATGTTCGATCCCGGTTTAAATCCCGAGATCGAACATATTGCTTTGGCCAAGCGTGCAAGTGCGTTTCTTATCGCTCCTGCCACAGCCAACATCATTGCAAAGATGGCCCACGGCTTGGCGGATGACTGGCTCAGCACCACCCTCCTCGCTACACGTGCCCCTATCGTCATTGCTCCGGCCATGAACACGCAGATGTATACCCATGTGGCCACACAGGAAAACATTGCCACATTGAAAGCACGGGGTTGTATCTTTGTCGGGCCGGATGCAGGTCAACTTGCCTGTGGTGATGTGGGCGCGGGACGCCTCATAGAGACGCCGGCTATTCTCGAAGCCCTCGTCTGTGCCCTCCATGTGGATAAGCCCCTTCGGGGCAAGAAAGTGCTCATTACCAGCGGGGGCAACCACGAACCCATTGATCCGGTGCGCTTCATCGGCAATCGTTCTTCGGGTAAGATGGGCCATGCACTCGCATTGGAAGCCTTGCGACTGGGCGCTGAAGTTACAGTTGTGACCGGCCCCCACCGCGTCCCCCTCCCCCATGGTGTGGAGACGGTGGAAGTGGAAACCGCGCATGAAATGCTGGAGGCTGTGGAAGCGCATTTCGAGGATTGTGCTGTTTTTATTGGTGCTGCGGCTGTGGCCGATTATCGTGTGGAGCGGCCTGCACTGGACAAGCATAAACACAGCGACGCGATGCTGACTTTAAGTCTTGTGCCGAACCCGGACATTGCCGCATCGGTAAGCCTGCGGAAACGGCCAGACCAGATAACCGTGGGCTTTGCTGCTGAAACCAGCCATATTACCGAACACGCCCAGGACAAACTCAAACGAAAGCACCTCGATCTTATCGTGGCCAATGAGGTGGGGGTAGCCGAATCCGGCTTTGGTACAGACACCGACCGTGCGTGGCTCATTAAGGCCAATGAAGCAGTGGTGGATCTGGGCCTGCTTGCCAAAACAGAACTGGCGCAGGCAGTCTTTAGCGCACTAGCCTTGAACGGGACTGGTAGCCTGAAGGCGTAGACCTGTTTGTGCACATACAAGTACCTTTTGGGTTTACTTGTCCTTGCAAGATTACTTGAAGGGATAGGTTTATTGAGTTTTTTCCAATACCTTGAATACTATTATTAGGCATCCATGACACAAAAAAAGGGCACCCCGAATTGAGGTGCCCTTTAGTCTATTATAGAATAAATCAGGTGACTTCATCCCAGAACACGTTACCACCACCAGGAATGTGGTTCATATACTCTGGATTGGAAACACCATAGTCATCCGTAAAGATCCAGAGATCACTTTGTGCTTTAGCAGAACCTGCAGGATTGTTGATGTCTGTAATAAGGAAGCGCTCAATACCTTCTTTCAAACGGAAAATAGTTTTGTCTTCGCCTGCTTCATTAGTGAAGGAAATATCACCATCAAGGGTGGTTGCACCCGTCCCCAAGCCACCTACATGTGTCAAAAACGCGCCGATAAAAAGCACATCAGTGAAATTCAACAGATCCCCTGGGCCAGCGGTAAGGAGATAGCTGGGATCCTTCAACCAAATATCATCAGTCAATGCCGTACCAATGTAGTTGTAGGAGGTTGCACCAAATTTGCAGGGATCGAATGGCTGAGAAGGATCGTTCTGCCTGGACCAATCACCTTCTTCAATTTTTGACTGCCCATCAGAATCGGAAGGACAAATCATAACAAGAGGATCGCTAATGTATTCTGGGTAGATAGAAGGGCCATCTACGAAGACCTCAAAATCTATGTCTACTTCACAAATACCATCATTGTTACCGTCAAAATGAGTTCGTGTTTGCGGGAACATTCCACCTTTGGATTCGTTGGCATACATTTTAAATACCAGGCCCATCTGTTTCAGATTGTTCTGGCAGCTGGCACGACGTGCCGATTCCCGTGCACGGGAAAGCGCTGGCAGCAAAATAGCCGCCAGGATGCCGATGATGGCAATAACCACCAGCAGCTCAATG
>CALAXS010000092.1 GCA_937895305.1 uncultured bacterium | reverse complement strand
ATTAAGTCCATATTTCCACTATATTTCCACTATACTTCCACATGATTTCCGCTATATTTCTAAAACTGCTTCTCGATCCAAACGTCTTCGCCAGGATTGAAATGACCGCGGACCATGGCACCGGGACTGATGTGGAGGGTGTCGCTATCCCGCGCATCACCTGCCTTGGCATGGATAGACCGAAGTCCGCCGAACCACCACCGTTTGTCGCAGACATAAAGCAGGTCGCCGGGATTCGCCGCCAGGGTATCAAGTGCGGACTGATTGCAGAAGACCACTTCGTCGTCGTCAAGGCTGTCATCTTCTACGACCTTGAGCCAGACCCGCCCACCGGGCGTACGATTAATTTCGGAGCCTTTGAAGATACGCATGGCATCGAGCTGGGTACCATTGACGAGTCCACGGATATCTTCGAGGTTCTGGTTTTTGGTCACCATGGCCACGGCCACACCAAAAACGCCACTGGCGCAGCAACCGAAGATAGCGCGGATAAACTTGTAGGAGTCGGGTCCCATGCCAAAGCTAAAGGGCTTGAGGAAGAAGTCGGGGTAAATAATGGAGGCCAGAATTAACAAACCACCACCCATCAGCGAAGCGACCGCGCCGGGAAGATTGAAGCCTTTCCAGAGCAACCCCAAAAGAATCGCCATCACCACAGGCGGCGGTATGGCTGCGGTGATAAAGGCGTGGGCACCATAAATCGTCTCGAATTGGTCATAGACCACGACAAGCACAAGTCCAATCGCTGCAACACACAACGAACTGATACGCGCGATTTTGAGATAGTGACGGTCTTCGGCTTCGGGACGGTAGTAGGGACGATAAATGTCATTCACAAAAATGGCGGACACCGCATTGATGAGCGTGTCGGCAGAACTCATGAGCGCGGCCATCAATGCAGCAAGGACCAGCCCGAATACGCCGGGACTACAGAGGAAGTCGGCGGCCTGGATGAATGCGTGTTTCCCGCTATCCAGTATAACCAGTTCACCGTTCATCTCCAGGGCCTTGGCAATCCAGCCCCCGCCGGATACGGTTATCGCAGCGAGGGGATAGAGGATAAGAATCCAGAAGATGGCCATCTTGCGCGCGTCTTTCACGCTGCGCAGCGCGAGAAAGCGCATAATCATGCCCTGATTCATCAACACGAAAGCCCCCGTATTGGCCAGGCCGTCTTGTCCATAGATACCAATAAAGGAAAACTTGTCGGGTTTGTTAAATTCGCTGAAGATATAGCGATGGCTCTCGGGGATAATGGCCCAGAACTCACCAAAACCACCCAGGTACCAGATACCCGCAAAGAACACACCCAGCCCGACCACCAGGAGGGTCACCCCCTGAACGAGGTCGGTCATAATGACGGAGGTCTGGCCCCCCGCCAGCACATAGAGCGTCACGGTTATCCCGGCGAGTGCGGCACCCTGTAGCACGGACCAGCCGAGGAGGGTCTCCAGCGCCGTTCCCAGCGTGAGGAGGTTAATCCCCACGTAGCTGATGAGATAGAGGAGGATAAAAAAGGTGGCGGCAATCCGGGCAGGGCGACCGAAGCGTTTCTCAAAATACTCCGGCACAGACTGGAGCTTGTTGAAGTAAATCACAGGTAGCCAGAGGAACAACAGGATGGGCATCCAGTACCAGTCGTTCATGTAGGACTGGGTGCTGCTGATGCCGTAGGTATAGCCAGCGGTGGAGTATTTAACGAAGGAGTAAGAACCCACCGTGGTCGCAATGCCGGAGAAGGCAATAATCCACCAGGCGAAGCGTTGACCCCCGAAGAAGAAGTCTTTGGTCGTGGTGGCGTATTTACCGAAATAAAGGCCAAAGCCCACCACTGCAACAAAATAGCCCACCATGACGAATAGGTCGAGGCTGGTCCCTACGGTTTCTGTGCCGTTCATGATGCAGTACCCCCATCAAGATGGGGCAACCAGAAGGTGAAGGCGCAGGTGAGTACCAGCAGAAATACAAAGCCGCCAACAATCCAATACACCACACTGCGATCATCGGGGAGCTTCAGGTCGAGGTAGCCGCTCTTTATCCCGGCCCACAGACCAATCAGGCACAGGATAGCCCCACCGCCAGATTGCACAAGTACAGGCAAAGCCCGTGACCATTCGGTTTCCATGTCGTCCCTCCCACGCTGATGCTATAGTGAAAGGATGATAATACGGAGAAGACCCATGCGGGTCAAGGGGGAGATTCACCACAGATTAATCAGTGTGTGCTTAATAGGGAGTCAATGCTTTAGTATGCATATTCGTGGTTGGTCTGCTACGCAGCATACTCACCTTAAAATAAAACCAGGCTAATGCAGGAATTATTATTATGCCTCCTATCATTCGTGAATACACGGACAATGACCTTTTTGGTGTGCTTTCCTCGTGGGAGAACGCTTCCAGAGTGGCCCACCCTTTTCTGACGGAAGCCTTTCTGGATCAGGAACGCTACAATATCCCCAACCTCTATATACCCAATGCGGACACCTGGGTCGCCGAAATCAAGGGCACAGTTATCGGTTTCATTGCCCTCATAGGCAATGAGGTGGGCGCTATATTTGTTGAGCCTGAATTCCACGGTACGGGCGTGGGGCTGGCTTTGATGCATAAGGCGCGCGCCCTTCATGGCGATCTGGAGGTGGAAGTTTTTGAGGCCAACGAAATCGGGCGTAAGTTTTATTCTGCCTATGGTTTTAAGCCCATGCTCGAAAAAGTGCATGAAGACACGGGTAATAACTTGCTTCGCCTGAAATTCACTGCGGAGCAAGTGTAGGACTAGAAGTCTGGAATGTGCTATAAGATGGGAACCTGTTAACGGAGTTTACCCCATGAAGCACTTCCTTATATTCCTTGCTATCGCATCACTATTGCTGCCACTCCCCCACGCTGCACAGGCGTGTTCTATCTTTACCGTGGTGCGGGATGGTCAGGTCTGGATGGGGAATAACGAGGATTATATTCTGCCAGGGGTCATCTGGTTTCTTCCCGGGAAGCGGGGACGGCTGGGCCGGGTGAATGTGGGCTTTGATACGGACTTTGCACAGGGGGGGATGAATGAGAAGGGGTTGAGCTTTGATGGTGCTGCGGTAGCCGAGGTGCCCTGGGAAGCGGACGAATCAAAACCATCGCCCAAGAATCTGGTGGAGGAGGTGATGAACGAATGTGCTACCGTGGCGGAGGTCATAGAGCGCTTTCAGGAGAAAAACTGCAGGCAACTAGCCAATGGGCAAATTATGTTTGCCGATGCCACGGGAGATTCAGCAGTAATAGCGTGGTTGCCGGGCAAGGGATTGTCTATCCAGCGGGGTAATGGAGCGGATCAGGTGGTGACCAATACGCGCCTGGAAGAATCGGGATATCGCGGGCAACGCTTCGTTCGTGCGGAACAAATCCTGGCACAACAGAAGGGTGCCGGGCTGGATACGGTGGTAGCGGTTATGGACGGTATACACCAGCGGGGTCCAGGGGCATTCACGAGTTATTCCACGGCCTATGACCTGAAAAACAAGAAGGTGTACCTCTATCAATTGGCGGATTATGAGCATGTGGTGGAATTTGATGTATTGGCGGAACTGGCGAAGAAGCCGAAGAAATATGTTATCGCGGATCTCTTTGATTCAGGGACCACATTGGAAGATGTTAAGGCCGGGGAGCAACGCCTGGAATGGGATACACGGGTTACATTGGACAGCGCGACCCTGGACCGCTACACAGGGGTGTATTCGCCGGTCATTGCGCCGGATGTACAATTTACCATTGAACGTGCAGGGAATGAGTTAAGAGTAATCAATCCGGGTCAACCGGATGCCATTCTCTATGCAGAATCCGAGACGGTATTTCGACTTAAGCCGGACCGGGGCCAGGTCAGTTTTCAACTGGACGCATCGGGTGGGGTGATGGGTTTGACCTTGCACAAGCAGGTGGACTTGGTGGCGAAGCGGATTCAATAGCTATCAGACCATTCGTTGACCCCCATTTCCGAAAGGGGGTATACTACGCTTTTCCACTAGATTCGAAAGTTTTTGCTGTTTCTACTCTCCGCTACTACCAAGTACCTGTTTCTGGTAACGCGGGGGAGCCTGAGGAGTCATTACGATGCCAACCTATACCTATGCCTGTAAGAAGTGTAACCATGAGTTTGATGCCTTTCACTGCATGTCCGCCACACCCAAGATGAAGTGTGAATCGTGCGGCAGTGTCCGTGTGGAACGGCAGTTGGGGACGGGCTCAGGGATTATCTTTAAGGGTTCCGGGTTCTACGAAACCGACTTCAAGGAAAAGAAAGGGAAGAAGCCTGAGGAGAAGAAGGCCAAGGCGGAGACTAAAGGGGATAAGCCCAAAGCCAAATCCGGGTCGAAACCGACCACCAAGGCTGCAAAATAAAAATGGGGCCGAAGTATGCATGGTTTGGGGAATGCTTTAAATCGCACTCTGAACCTGGAAGGAATACAGCACAATGAGCACGGAATCGATTCGAGATCTGAACGATGCCCATATCATCAATACCTACGGCCCGAGGAAACTGGCACTGACCCGTGGCGAAGGTGCCGTACTCTGGGATGCAGACGGGCGGGAATACCTGGATTTCTTCGCAGGCATCGCGGTATGCAATCTGGGCCACGCCCACCCTGGGGTGACAACGGCGATTCAGGAACAGGCAGGCAAGCTCCTTCATTGCTCCAACCTCTATTATATTGAGCCCCAGACCAAACTGGCTGAGTTACTCTGTGCAGTTTCCTTCGCGGACAAATGGTTCTTCTGCAACAGCGGCGCCGAAGCCAACGAAGCGGCCATCAAATTAGCGCGTCGGTTTTGGTCTCAGCAGGGCACACCGAAGCCGGAAATCATTACAGCAGAACAGTCCTTCCACGGCCGGACCATGGCGACGGTGACGGCGACCGGCCAACCCAAGTATCACGAAGGCTTCGAGGCTATGCTGCCGGGCTTCCATTATGTACCCTACAATAACGTGGCGGCACTGGAAGCAGCGATTACCCCACAGGTGGGTGCCATCTTGCTGGAACCGATTCAGGGCGAGGGCGGTGTTCGGGTACCGGATGTCGATTATCTCAAACAGGTACGGGCGGTTTGCGACAAGCACGATATTTTACTGATACTGGATGAAGTCCAGACAGGTCTGGGTCGGACGGGAACGCTCTTTGCTCATACGCAATCGGGGATTACCCCGGACATCATGACGCTGGCGAAGGGTCTGGCCAATGGGGTACCCATGGGGGCCATGGGCTGCACCGAACGCGCCGCCACAGGCTTTAGCGTGGGGTCTCATGCAAGTACTTTTGGCGGGAACCCCTTGAGTTCCGCAGCGGCACTGGCTACCTTGAACGCTCTGCTGGCACCGGGCTTCCAGGATGCCACCAATGAAATCAGCGAATACCTCTTCGAGAAACTAAATACCTTCGCCGGGGATTGTGCAAGTGTGGTGGAGGTACGTGGTAAGGGCTTGATGATTGGCATTGAATTTAAGGAAACGGTTGGTCCCCTGGTGGGTGCCCTACAGGAATCCGGTGTTATCTGCGGTCCAGCAGGGCCGAATGTGTTGCGCTTCCTGCCACCGTTAATCATAACTACGGAGCAGGTGGATAAGGTGATGAGTATTTTGACTACATGCGTGGGAGCGTTAAAATGGTAAGCGATTTTATTTCACTGGCAGAATGTTCGCAGGACGACATCCTGGAGATTCTCGCCCTGGCGGATGACCTCAAAGCGAAGCAACATGCGGGTACACCCCACAAAATGTTGGACGGCAAGACCATTGCCATGATTTTTGAAAAACCCAGTCTGCGGACACGGGTCACCTTTCAGACTGGCATTTTTCAACTGGGTGGATTCTCGGTGATGATTGAAACGCGACTGGGCGAACGGGAGACTGTGCCGGATGTAGCGCGGAATCTGGATCGCTGGGTCGATGGTATCGTAGCGCGGACCTTCAGCCACGAACACCTGCAAGAGCTAGCAGAATACGCCGACGCACCGGTTGTGAATGCCCTGTCAGACCATTGTCATCCGTGCCAGATTCTCGCAGACACCCAGGCTCTGCGCGCGCACAAGGGAGCGGACCTCAGCAGTCTGAAAGTAGCCTTTGTAGGTGATGGTAATAACGTATTTCATTCCTGGGCGCACTTTGCAGCGAAAGTACCCTTGAACCTCACGCTCGTATGTCCTGAAGGCTATGAAGCCGATCCGAATGTATTGGGGTATGCGCAGAAAGAGGGCCTGGGCGTAATCACCATGACCCACGATGTGGAAGCGGGTCTCGCCGGGGCAGACGCAGTCTATACCGACGTTTGGGCCAGCATGGGCCAGGAAGAGGAAGCCGCTGAACGGGAGAAGACTTTTGCGCCCTACCAGGTTAATGAAGCCATGATGGCCATGGCCAACAAGGATGCGTTGTTTATGCATTGCCTGCCCGCGCACCGCGGCAGTGAAGTCACCGATGCCGTCATGGACGGCCCCAATTCCATCGTCTTTGACCAGGCGGAAAACCGCCTTCATGCACAGAAAGCCGTACTGGCCACCCTGATAAAATAGCAACGCTAAACCCAACATGGTCATTCCTGTGGATGTTACGTAATTCGATGACAGAATCGACAGAGCACTTAAACGTATCACACACATCGTCATTCCCGTGAAAACGGGAATCCATGTAAGCTCTGCAACTATG
>CALAXS010000091.1 GCA_937895305.1 uncultured bacterium | reverse complement strand
CTTCCAATATATTGCGGCCGGGTGTAGTGAGCCGTTGCAGGATAGTCTGGTCGTCCAGCAACACCGTGAGTTTCGATTGACCCGATAGCTGATGGAGGTCTACCAACAGGGGTTGTGCCTGCGTACCCCCGACGCTAATCTCGGATGTTGCGGCGGTGACGGAACGGATGAAGGTGGATTTTGGTGCAGCGATGATGACGCCAGCCGGGCCTTCGAGTCGAATCTGGTCGAAAAGGAGCCAGCTTCCTTCGAGGATGGAAAGGGCAACATGGTTCACCCCTTCTTTAACTTCGGATGCAGGAACTTTGAGAATGACTTCCCGTCCTGATTTCGGTTGCCCCAAAAGCGTTTGCTCACTGGCACCGTCTTCCAACTGAAAGTCGTGGCGCTGGTCATTGATACGCACCCGAAAGAAGGGTGGTCGATTCGGATGTACGTCCACGAGGTCGAGGATAAGGGTGTAATCCCCGTCGGGACGTGTCGCCAAATCAAAAAGAATTTCAGCGGTCTGGGTACGAATACCTGCCAGGCCACCCGACCCGGCCCAGTCGTCCCTGGGGCCGGGTAGGACATAGGCCCAATCCTGCTGTGGGTCGGATTGACCAATGACATAGCACCGATCAGGCCAGCCAAAATCCTGGCTCAAATAGTCAGTATGCTGATCCGGGGCCAGGGCGAAGTCGCTATAGTCATTATCCCCGGCGCCTAAAGACCAGATGCTATCTTGGGCATAGCCAGGCAGGGTCAACAGTAAAACGGTAAATACCAATACCAGTGTGTCGTATAATTTCGACATGTCCCCTCCAATACATGATTTTCCCACGAAGCATGCCCCTATATTAGAGCAAAGACCCTTGTAGAGAATCAAGGATTAAAGAGGAAAGCAGCTATTGATAGCAGGCTTAAGGCACTTGTGAGTGTTTGTCTTTGTCTCTTGTTCGTTTGCAATACACGTATCAATTTGCTTTAATCCGATTAGCACCTTGTCGACAGGACTATAAAGGATTTCTCCATGATAAATCGGCCCACAAACTATGGCGTAATTGTGCTCATGATCTCAGTACTGGCCTCTACTGCCATGGCGGATATTTCGGAGGGTGAATATGGTGCCATTGTGGCTACACGAAATGCAGAAAAAGAAGCATTGCTGGCTCAATGCCCCTATACCATACTGCGCGATTCAATTTTTGCCCGCTATGTTCGCGATCCGGATGTCGTCGCAGACATAGGTGATGTGGCAGTCGATGCCTCCTGGGTTATAGTTCAGCCGGATACAGATGATCCTGTAGCTATTCGGATGGGCAACCTGCTTGCTCAATTCATGCATGAGGTTATGGGCCTGGCCCTGCCAGTGCAAACCAAGGTTCCTGAGAATGCATCGCAGGGTGGCCTGATTATTCTTGAGACCAAGGGTGGTGGTCAGGAGGGCATACAGGAAAGCTTTACCGTTACAGTCTCACCCGACAGGATAACGGTGGCTGGTCTGGATACGCCTGGATTGCGGGATGGGGTCGTACGGCTTATTGATCTTTTTGGTTTTCGCATGGCCCCTTTACTACAGCCACAGAAAATTACCTACACACCACGTATCCCCATGCGCCGCTCAAACAGTGTTCCCGACTATGATATGACTGTGCTCCTGGGCAGCAATGCCGTTGGTGTGGGTGGGGGAGAGGTGTATGCCTTTTCAACTTCGGAGCTCATTCCCGAGCTGGCGGTCCGGCGCTCGGCGAGCGCACAAAAGGGCCTCCGTGATGCAGCGAAGAAGGCGACAGAACACGGGCTGGATGCTCATGCACATTTTGGTATCCGCACAAAATTTCCCAAAGACGACCCGGTGCTATTGGCACACCCAGAAATTCGTGGTGCATTGACCTGGAGTGCTGATGGTGAATACAACCTGTGTACAGAGCATCCACTGGTCAGGCAATATCTGGAAGAGACCATGGAAGAGATTTTTCGCGGCGCACCGGATCTACAGGGGATAGAGATTATTATTGGGGGCGAAAATTTTTATCATTGTTTCATGCGTCCCTACCCGCAGGAAAAAGGCCACACAAACTGTGCGCGTTGCGAAGCTATCGGGCCGGACATCGTAGTTTCCAATCTGGTCAACAACCTGGCAAGAGCAGCGCGACGTGCCAATCCCGATGCGATTGTTGAAGCGTGGCCCTATTCCGCCGTTTCCCTGTGGGCGGCCGATAAATATCAGACCGGGCTCATCCAGCGTCTTGAACCCGGCACCGCCATTCTTACCGAGTCGGTAAAGGACACTACCATTGAGAAAGCTTTCGGTATCAAGAAATCCCTATGGGATTACAGTATCGATTTGATTGGACCGAGTGACCGCGCCATGCGCCAGATCGAGCTATGTAATGCACAAGGCATACCGACGACCGTCTTGAGTATGTATGAGATGAGCTTTGAGGCTGCGCTATTGCCCGAGATTCCCTGTATGGATCGATGGGCAGCCCGGGCCGATGCGTTAGCAGGCTCCGGTGCGGATGGTGCCTATCTGTGGAAGATGGGGCCTTATTACGGCGGGTTCTCTTCCGAAGTTTACAAGCACTTTATGTGGAATCCGGCGCCAGACCAGAACGAGTTACTCGAAAAACTGGCAGCGCGCGTAGCGGGTTTCAAGGCCGGCCCGCACATGCGGGAGGCCTGGAGGAACGTTTCTGAAGCGATTGGCTGGACCCCTGACATTCCCACATACTATAAAGGGCCACTCTATATCGGGCCGGCCCAACCCATGATCGCTGACAAGACCGCCCCGGTTTCTGAATTGTTTAATGGGTACTACCTGTTTCTGGCTGAAAAGAAACTGTCCGACGGCTTGAAGGCACACCCCACCTATTTCACCGATGCACCGGGCGGTGCCAAGGTGGATGCCTTTTGCAAGTCCTACGACAAAATGGATGGGTACCTGACCCTTGCCATTGCAGCATTGGATAAAGCCGGGCCTCTGGTCCCGGAGCAGAATCGTATTCTGTTCGAGTCACAGGCCTATCCCATCCGATGGCTTTATCATTCAGTACGTACCCAGTCCAATTTCAGCAGGTCCTGTATCATTCGTGATGAGTTAATACCCCTGTCCAAGAACAAGGAATTGACAGCAGCAGAGATGAAACGCGCTAAAGAGCTTTATCTGGAATGGCGTGCTGTTCTTCAGGATGAACTGGAAAATACGCGCATCGCGGCACCCATAGCCCGGGCTGATGTACGACTTGATTTCTACTATCGGGGTGACCACATGTTCAACCACCTTTGGGATATGGTTGATGCCAAGGCGGAACTGTTGAA
>CALAXS010000090.1 GCA_937895305.1 uncultured bacterium | reverse complement strand
ATCGAGTGCGCCATCCGCGATGAGTTGTTCATCTATAAAGGCTACGTCAACGAGGTCACGGACAGATCGAGCTGCTTTATCAAGTCCACGGTGGAGTTTTAGGTCGGCGGAAGTGCGCGACCAGAAGAAGCCGACTTCAATCCTGGGTACACGAATCTGCATCAATTCAAGATAACGCTTGTATTGATTGCCACGCTCGCCCCGGGGTGGATTATCATAATGAAAGAGTTCCCATGCCCCCGATGCTATAGCATTGTATATGCGTGCTGTGATGCCATTGGTATCTACCGCCCCAGCGGGTTCATAGCCAAAAAACGTGTTGTACTGGCGACATGCCGTTCCAATAATATTGGTGAGATAAAAATTTGTGGCATAGTCTGATGCCTCATTCGTGATGCGGATTCCTGCACCATAATTGGCAACCATTTTCGCCTGTGCAGTCATGTCCGCACCAAGCTCAGGAATACCGCTTCCACCTGTGCAGAGTAAAACGGTTACATCAGGTGCCAATTCACGGGTTGTCTTGACCCACCACGCTGCGTAATCCGTCATGGAGCCCATATACCATCGCACCATATCCAATCGGGCACGCATGGAATGCTCTCTTTCAGGAACGAATGGCATGACTTCATCGAAGGTGCTAAAACTGCATTGCCATGCCATGTTAAGATCTCCGATGTCCTTGTACTTTAATCGCATGGTCTTGTTAAAGTCCGCTTTTGCGTAGGGATCACCGCACCACCAGCCGGTATGTTGAGGATATTTACCGTCCCAGACCTGTGTCGGAACATTACCGCCTGCTGTGTAGATGGCTTCTCCGAACACGCCACTGATGCCCAGCAGTACCGCCTGCATATCTTCGTGCTCGTAATGCTCGAAAAAGCGTGTTAACCATGCACGAATTCGTGGTCTGAGATAGGGATTCCAGATAGACTGGTCCCGGGTTTCATGTCCTGTTTTAAGGTCTACGGCGAAAACGGATTCATCCAATTCTTTGAACCAGGGCGGTGTTGCATAGGCGGGTCCCGCGATGAGAAAGGGGACCCATTTCAGACCATTTTTCTTGAACGCTGATAACTCAGCATCATAGAACGCTGGATCCCATACGCCTTCTTCAGGTTCGAGGAGCATCCATTTTACATAGGGTTCAAATGCGGTTGCGCCGTGCTCTGCATAAAGGGGGCCGTGCTTCTTCCAGTGTGTAAGCATCTTTTCTGGGCCGGACCGAAGCTCACCATGTTCGAGAAAGGCGGTGCGCGCCGCTTCGAAATCAGTGACCTGCCACCCAACGTCATTGCCCACCGTGATAACCATAGGTTTACCGGGAGCGAATTGGCTGGGTTCCAGGTCAGTAGCAGACGACAAAAATGCACTTAAGAGCACTAGAGAAGCCAGTATAAAAGAACTATAAA